>NZ_JBPGXO010000044.1:0-35489 GCF_056755555.1 Luteibacter sp. SVR4-7G
CCAACAACCGTCGCTCCCGCGAAGGCGGGAGCCTAGTGACTCTTGCTGCAGGGTTGCGAAAACGCTCAGTGCGAAGGTGGTCGCAAAAAGATCAGCGCGCGCAAGGCGCGCTCCTACAGGGCTGCGTTCTATCCGCACGGTGGGGTGAGCGTGCGGCCGTCGAAGCGCACGAGCCGCTGCTTTGGCTTTTGCTGCATGCGACCGTCGTGTTGGGAGGAGCCGGTGGCTGCCGTTTTTGGAGCGATTCCGCAGGGAGGCGTAGGCCGAACGAGGACTTAGCGAGAAAAACGGCAGGCACCGGCGACCCGCCGCCACGCCAAAAGCAAAACGCGATGGCGGACGCCGAACCGTCACGCTCCCTGCGGCGAAGCCGCTTAAAGCATGGGCACGCGCCAGCGGGCCAACCGACGCGAAAGGCTGTCGCGCGCGGTGCGCGCTCCTACAGCGATGGTCGAAGGCGCCGCAAATTTGACGGGTGACGTGGAACGTGCGCGGGAGGTGCAGAGTCCTAGTGACGCTTTTTGTGCTTCCCACTGTCTTGTTCAAACCTATCCACGCAAACCTGTTCCGCCTGCAAACCGGAAGCCCATCACGGAACGCGAACGTATGGTAACTATTTTCGTGCCAGTCCCCCGAATTGGTATTGTGACTGTCATCCAGCAGGCGGATGATCCGCGGCGACGGCGTATGGACGGCTAAACCCGGTAGGCCTGCAGGGGCTCGTAGAGACCGGCGCCAGGGCGAACAGTCCACTCATCGCGTAACGACGGAAAGCCGGCGCTTCATGCGCCGGCTCTGCGTTCGTGCGCGCCGGGAATCTTGCCGTCTCCCAACGTGGCCCAAACAGGGGACCCAAACCCAATGAAGCGACATACCGCATCACCCCGGAGTACGCCCAGGTTGGCCAGGCTATCCAGCCTGCTTGCCCTCGCGTTCCTCGGCGTGACCGCGACGGCCCAGGCCGTCACGCTCGCGTCCTCGGATCGCCAGGACATCAACCTCGGCGCGCAGCCGTGGAAATACACCAAGCAAGCCATCGTCAATCCCAACGATCCCGTGGTCTATGCGCCGCTGCCCAATGGCGACGAAGGCGCGGCCGTCAACTACAACGACAGCGCGTGGCTGACCGTCGGCCTGCCGCACGCGGCCAACGACTTCACCACCTTCATCAACCAGGAGTCCGGCGGTGGCCAGGGCAGCCTGGACGGCGAGACCAGTTGGTATCGCACGAAGCTCGCCGACTCCGCGTCGTACCGCGGCAAGAAGGTGATGGTGGAGTTCGAAGGCGCGCACACGGGCGACCGCGTGTACGTCAACGGCACCTTCATCCGCGGCACCGGCGTGCTCAACCAGCCTGGCCAGCCGGATGCCGAGGCCACCCACGTCATCGGCTTCCTGCCGCACATCGTGGACCTCACCCCGTACCTGAAATTCGACGGTAACGACGTGCTCGCCGTGAAGGTGAGCCGTAGCGGCGGCGGCTTCTTCGAGGATCCGGGCTTCTCAGGCTCGTTCCGTTTCGGCCAGGCCGAGGCCGGCATCTTCCGCCCGGTCAAGCTGCACGTGACCAACCTCGTGCACATCCCGGAAAACGTGTATGCGGGCCAGAACACCTGGGGCACCTATGTAGGCACCCAGTCGATCAGCGCCGACCACACGCAGGCGACCGTCCGCGTCGAGACCAACGTGGTCAACGAGACGGACGCACCCCAGACCGTGCGCCTGACCACGCAGATCGTGGCTGCCGACGGGACCGTCGTCGCCAGCGACCAGCGCCAGGCAACGCTTGCGCCGCACGTGATTCCTAGCGACCAGACGCCGGTGTTCGACGAGACGCTGACGGTGAACAACCCGACGCTCTGGTATCCGAACAACAGCGTTGACGGCAAGCCGTACCTCTACAAGGTGTTCCACACCGTCGATATCGACGGCACCGTGGTCGATGCGAAGCAGAGCACGCTCGGCATCCGCACGATCACCTGGGACAAGGACTTCCCGTACGTCAATGGCAAGAAGCAGTACATGTGGGGCGGTTCGGGCCGCTATGACTACCCGGGTCTCGGTTCGTCCGTGCCCGAGGAGCAGCAGTGGCGCGACCTGAAGCAGATGGCCTCCTACGGCGGCAACCTGTGGCGCCCCGGTCATTCGCCGTCCAGTCCGGAATTCGTGGAAGCGGCCGACGCGCTCGGCGTGTTCATCGTGCAGCCCAGCGGCGACGGCGAGAACGGCTTCGCGAATGCCTGTACCGCGGGCGACCAGGCCTGCGCGGACATGTGGACGATCAAGCGCGAGGTCCATCGCGACATCGTGATCCGCGACCGCAGCCACCCGTCCATCCTGGCCTGGGAGCACGACAACGGTGCGATGAACACCGCATTCGCGCAGGAACTGCGTGCCATGGCCCGCAGCTGGGACAACATCGCTCCCCGCGCCGCGGCCGACCGCACGCCGAATGCCGCCAACGGCGACATCCTCAGCTGTTCGAAGGCCGGGTGCGAAACCTACCTGCATACCACCGAGTACCCGAACAAGCCCGCCTGGGGCGCGGAGTACTGGGGCCCGGGCGGGACGCGCGAAGCCTACGATTACGAACTGGCCTTCGCGCTCAACTACCTCGTGCCCTACTCGCAGGCGCGCAAGGGCGGTACCTTCGGCATGGCGCAGTGGTACTTCGCCGACACCCCGGGTGAAACCATCGAACTGGTGGACGGCCTGGAGGACGCCACGCACTGGACGTACCAGCGCAATCCCGACGGCAGCATCGCCACACACCCGGATGGCACGCCGATCAAGGGCTTCCGTCACAACGCCCGCGGCAACAACGCGTCGATGACCGATGCGGAGCGCTTCCCGCGCATGCTGGCGTACATCTACGAGTCGGTGTGGGTGCCTTACGACCTGCGCCCGGTGGTGAAGCTGGCGCATACCTGGAACCGCAGCGGCGACATCCAGGTGAACGCGTTCAGCAATTGCCCGAGGGTGCGCCTGCTGGTGAATGGCGTGCAGCAGGGTACCGACCAGGTGCCCAACCCGTGGGACACGATCGACGAGGCCTCGTACAACCTCGAGAACGGTCCGACGGACGAGCTGACCGGCAAGATCGTCGGCGCCGACCAGGCGCAGAAGACCACGAAGCTTCCGGGTCAGGTGCACTGGAACGTGACCTGGCAGCCAGGCCAGGCGGTGGCACAGTGCATCGATAACCTGGGCAACGTGCGCACCGACGAGAACGGCCAGAACGTGCAGGACACGCTGACCACGGCCGGCCCCGCGCACCACATCGAACTCGAGGTGGTGAACACCGCCGATCCGATCGTCAAGCCGGACGGCACGCGCTTCCAGGTCACGGCGAACGGCTCGGATGCCGCCTTCATCGTGGCCAAGGTCGTGGACGCCAACGGCGTGCTCGTGCCGGATGCCTCGCAGAAGGTCGACTTCGAAGTGGACAGCGGCGCTTCGCTGGTCAGCTTCAATGGCGGCACGCAGCAGTACGTCGATTACAGTGCCGGCGAAATTCCGGACCAGAACGGCGGCATCGCCGAACCGATGCATTACTACCACTCGCCGGGTTCGCATGAGCTCCAGTTCGAGGGCGGTCTGCAGAAGATCGCGTTGCGCACGAAGTTCACCACCGGCACGGTGACGGTAAGCGCCTCGGCGCCGGGTCTCCTCACGGGCCGTACCTCGTTCACGATCTCGGCCGTACCGCAGGCAGCGACGCCTTCCGGTCCGCCCTCGATCGTTGCCGATCCGGTGGACGACAGCGTCACCGCCGGCGACACGGGCCACTTCTCCGTGACGGCCTCCGGCGCCCAGCCGCTCAGCTTCACGTGGAAGAAGAACGGCGTGGAGATTCCGGGCGCCACCGGCGCGAGCTACACCACGCCGGCCACGAGCCTCGCCGACGACGGTGCGAAGTACACCGCTGTCGTCCACGGTGCGGGTCCGGACAGGGAATCCAATCCGGCCGTGCTGCACGTCTTCGCGTTCAAGGAGGTGACGATCTCGACCCAGCCTGTGGCGCAGAACGTGGACGAAGGCCAGACGGCGCATTTCGCCGTGGTCGCCTCCGGTTCGCCCAAGGTGCAGTACAAGTGGATGAAGGATGGCGTGGCCATCCCGAATGCCACGGGTCCGACCTATGACACGCCGGTGCTGACCCAGGCCGACAGCGGCAAGAAGTACTCGGTGTTCATCAGCAACTCCGGCAGCCAGAAACTCTCGGACGAGGTGTTGCTCACGGTGAACGCGGCCCGTCAGCCGGTCTTCACCGGTGCGCTGGCCGACGTCCGCGCGAACCCGGGCCAGCCGGCGACGTTCGACGTGTCGAAGCTCGTGGCCGGTACGTCGCCGTTCCACTACAAGTGGTCGCATGGCGATCAGGCGGTGGGCGACGATCAACCCACGTTCACCATTCCGTCGGTGCAGCAGGGCGATGTGGGCACGTACAGCGTCACGGTGACGAACATCACCGGCGACGCGCTGGCGGCGACGGCATCCGCGAAGCTGACGCTCGCCCCGCCGGGCGCCAACCTGGCCCGGCAGAAGGCGACGCTGTCCAGCGAAGTGGAAAACCCGCAGGGCACCGCCGCATGGCAGGCCGTCGATGGGGACGAGACCACGCGCTGGGGTTCGAAGATCGGTGACGACAATGCGTTCATCACGGTGGACCTGGGTTCCTCGCG
Source organism: Luteibacter sp. SVR4-7G (assembly GCF_056755555.1). Lineage (NCBI taxonomy): Bacteria > Pseudomonadati > Pseudomonadota > Gammaproteobacteria > Lysobacterales > Rhodanobacteraceae > Luteibacter > Luteibacter sp. SVR4-7G. The sequence continues at coordinate 4,686 of NZ_JBPGXO010000044.1, forward strand.
CACCTTCAACCGCGTCGTGCTGAAGTGGGAGAACGCCCACGCCAGCGAGTACAAGATCCAGTACTCGGACAGCCCCGACTCGGGCTTCCAGGACGCGTACCACGCCGAGACCAGCAACGGCGGGACCGAGGACTTCACCTTCGACCATCCGGTGACCGGCCGTTACGTGCGCATGCAAGGCATCAAGCGTGCGACCGACTACGGTTATTCCCTGTATGAGTTCGAGGTGTACGACTCGGCCGGCTGCTGCGCGATCACGGACCGCTACACCACCTCCACCGGCTCCAACCTGGTGACCGACAACCTGAGCGGCCTGCAATGGGATCGTACCCAGCGCGGCTTCACCGACCAGGGCGCGCAGTTCACCCAGTCGGTGGCGATCGCCGCATGCGCGAAGGACGGCATGCGCCTCCCGACCGTCGACGAAGCATTGGCCATCAGCGGCCAGAACTATTCGACGGCGGCGTTCCCGGGTGCATGGACGACCTGGACGGAAGGGCAGGACCCGACCGATCCGGAGTTCGCGTTCCAGGTGAACTCGCTCGGCCTGAAGAGCCGCGAGGTCGCGGAAAACAACCCGGGCCACGTGCTTTGCGTGAAGGGCACCAAGGCGGTCGCTCCGATGATCACCAGCCAGCCCGTCAGCCAGAAGGCCGGCGTCGGCCGGTCCGCGCACTTCACCGTGGCGGCTACCGGCGTCGGTCCGCTCAGCTACGACTGGTACGACGTGACCAAGGACGCGGATAACAACGACGTCGAATCGTTCCTGTCCAGCACCGCCGACGGCACGTATGCCACCCCGGCTCTCGTGGCGGCGAACAACGGTGCGCGCCTGCGCGTGAAGGTGATCAGCGCGCAGGGGATCTCGACGACCAGCAACGACGCCATGTTGACCGTCGACAACTCCACCGATGGTTCCGATCCCGTCTTCGGCACCGTACCTGTGCAGCAACCGGGCAATGGCGACGGCGACAACGGTGGCGACAATGGCGGCAGCAATCCGCCGAGCCCCGGTACGCCGGGCGACGGCAAGGGTGGCGTGAATATCGCCATCGGCGCCACCGCCTCGTCGTCGGTGCTCCCGGAGCGCGGCGATCTCGGTCCCTCCGCCGCCATCGATGGCAACTTCGACACGCGCTGGAGCTCGGCGCCGGGCGTCGATCCGGCCGACCTGGTCGTGGACTTCGGCTCACCGAAGACCTTCGACCACGTCATCATGCGCTGGGAGAACGCCTCGTCCGCCCAGTACACGATCGACACGTCGGACGATGGCACGCACTGGAACACCGTCATCGGTCCGATCGCGGGCAAGGGCGGCGTGGACACGCAGACCTTCCCGGCACAGACCTCGCGGTATGTGCGCATGAACAGCACGAAGCGGAACACTGCTTACGGCAATTCCATGTTCGAGTTCGAGGTGTATGCGGCGACGGCTACCCAGCCGCAGCAGCCGGTCACCGACCAGCCCGCGCAGACCCAGCCGCAGGTACCGCAGCAGCAGGACCAGACCGTCCCCGCGACGGGCAACCTGGCCCTGCACCGCACGGTGCTGGCGTCCGACAGCGAGAATCCGGTGGCGTTCAAGCCGGCGAACGTGAACGACGGCGACGCCGGGACGCGCTGGTCTTCGGGCTTCACCGACGACCAGTGGATCCAGGTCGACCTCGGCTCGGTGCAGACGATCGGCAAGGTGGTGCTGTCGTGGGAGAACGCGCATGCGCTCGCCTACCGCATCGAAGTCTCCACCGACGGCAAGACCTGGAACCTCGCGTACGACAACGAGAACAGCCAGGGCGGCGTGGAAACCGTCACCTTCCCGGCGATCTCGGCGCAGTACGTGCGGATGAGCGGCATCAAACGTTCCAGCCCCTATGGTTATTCGCTGTGGGAAATGGGCGTGTACGCGGCGGATGCGAACGACGGCACGACGCCGCCTGAAAACCCGCAGGCGAACGATCCCTCACAGGGCTTCGACTACACGACGTACCCGGGCTACATCGGTACGCAGCTGCGCAATACGACCAACGGCAAGTGGCGCGACGACCAGATCTTCGTCGCCGTCATCGGCCGCGATCCGAAATCGCAGGTGTTCTCGTGGGTCAAGCCGGACGGCACGGTGACCGCCGCATCGGAAGCGGACAACGACGGACAAGGCCACCTGACCAAGAACGGCCAGAACTACCCGAACTACTTCTTCACGCTCGCGCAGGCCAAGCTGCTCAAGCTGCCGAAGCTGGATTCGGGCCGGATCTTCGTCTCGGTCGGCGAACCGATGTACATCAAGATCCTGAAGGCGGCCGACGGTTCGATCGGCTTCGCGGGTCCCAATCCGCTCAATGCCACCGATCCGAACATCGACGTGCACTACGACTGGTACGAGTTCACCTGGAACGACAACGCCATCTTCATCAACACGACGCAGGTGGACCAGTTCTCGATCCCGCTGTCGCTCGATGTGTATGGCGGCGACAAGACCAGGCACGAGTCGTCGGGCATCACACAGACGCGAGCGCAGATCTTTGCCCAGTACAACCAGGAGGTCCCGGCCGAGTTCCAGCTCACCGAGGCCGATCCGATCCGGATCCTGGCACCGGGTAAGGCCGCGTTCGATGTCGGCAAGCCGCAGGAGCACTACTTCGACGATTACATCGACCAGTCGTGGACGTACTACCAGGACCACGTGCTGGAGATGACGATCGGCAACAAGCAGTTCGAAGGCACGGTCGTGGACGGCGTGCTGACCTTCACCCACACCAACTGGGCCGATACCCATGAACAGGACGAGCCGGAAGGCATGCTGTTCAAGGTAGCCAAGCCCAGCACCCAGGACGTGCTCGAAGGCAAGGGCGCATTGGCCCGGTCGAACGATCCGTGGGGCGTGGAAGGCCAGCTCGAGGCGCAGATCTGCGCAGCGTTCAACCGTCACGTGATGGAAGACACGACCCTGTGGAAGGATCCGGGTTCGTTCTACACGCAGTCGCCGGCGAACTACTATTCGCGCTTCTGGCACCTGCATGGCGTGAACGGCAAGGCGTACGGTTTCGCGTACGACGATGTCTCCGACCAGAGCTCGACGCTGATCGAGACCCAGCCGGAACATCTCGAACTCGGGATCGGTTGGTAAGCCGCACGTAGCAAGGCAAGAGAAGGGCGGTGGAGCGATCCACCGCCTTTTTTATTTTTCCTGCCCCCCAATCGTGGCCGGATTCCGGCAGAAAGCCCCACAGACGACTCATTCCATTCGCGATTGTTGGGTTTGCCTGGCCCGTCGTTGCGTTGCTAGGCTGACCACTCGACAAGGAGAGTGCGATGAATGAGAAGGAAGGCCCCAATCTTGTCTCTAACCCGGACTTCGCCGATGGCCTCGACCGCTGGTCTGCCGGCCCGCTGGGTTTTGTTCGCCCCTTGGAATACGCAGGTCGCACGGCCGTGGGCTGCGGTAGGACCTTACCTGTACTCCTTGAACAAGTTACGCGATGGGTTCCTCCGGGAACTTATTCCTTTGGATATTCCGCGGTGGTGGATGGTACTGGCCCCGCGAGTGCCACCCGGATGATCGTCAACGCCCAGTTCGCGGATGGGCCGTCAGTTTCGCGTACCACGGATGACTTTTTCCCAGGGACTGACTGGGGAACAAGCGGCGTGTGCAGCATTACGCTTGAGAAGGGCGCGGTGGGCTTTGGGATATCAGTCAAGTCAGATCGGCCCGGTGCAGACCGTGTCACCGGATCCGTCTACCTCTCCGGCATTTGGATCCGGCCGAACCCCGTCGGCTGATGTGAGTCAATCGGGCGACGACGCCCCGAGTTCCTTCAAGATCCGGTAGATCTCGCGGAACGCATGCGGCGGCTTGTTCCCCTCGCGCTCCGCCTTCGCCTGGCGCACCAGGGAGCGCAGGTGCTGGCGGTCGAGGTCGGGATGGCGGTCGAACAGCTCGCCGAGTGCGGCATCGCCGCCTTCCAGCAGCTTCTCGCGCGCGGCTTCGAGGCGATGCGTATGCGCGGCTTCCTGGCGCTGGCGATCGCGATCCTCCCCAAGCTCGGCGCGCGCGTCGGCGAAGGCTTCATCCCCGTGCCTGCGCATCTGCTTCGCCAGGTAGGCGAGCTGGCGCTTGCGCGCGATATGCGCCGTGATCTTCCGTGTACGGCCGATCTCGTCGACGATGTCCTCGGGCAGGTTCAGCTTGGGGATGCGGCTGGGCGGCAGCTCCATGAGCTGACCGGCGAGCTTCAGGATGTCCAGCGCGTTGCGGCGCTTCTCGCTGCGGCTGGGGCCGAAGTCCTCTTCGTTCTCGTCGTGCGGGCGATCGTCGAAAGGCTTCATGGCATGGCATCCGTGATGGACTGGAAATCGTCGGCCTCGCGTTCGAACGCGAAGCGGGGAACGGTCTTGCCGTCGCGTTCGACGGTTTCGGCGAACATGCTGGCGGGGCGCACCCACAGGCGGCGCTGGTCGTAGAGGTCCTGGTAGATGACCAGTTCCTCCATGGTTTCGCTGTGCAGGGCGCTGCCGAGTACGCGGTACGGCATGCCCTTGAAGTGGCGGTAGTAGCCGACACGGACTGTCATAGGGGTTCCATGGCACCATGGGCGGTGCCCTTGCTTTTGATCGGGCCACGCGGCCCCATCTGATGGGGACGGCCGCGTACGGCCCGATATTCTAACCGCCCAGCCCCCAGGACGCCCACGTGAGCCAAGTTGCGACCCCCGACACCAGCCACCAGGACCTCGATCGACTCGCCGAACTGGCGGAGGACACGATCCGGCGCGCCCGCGCCGCGGGAGCCAGCCAGGCGGAGGTATCGGCCAGCATCGACGTGGGCCTGAACGTCAACGTGCGCCTGGGCGAAGTGGAAACGGTGGAGCATACCCGCGACCGCGGCTTTGCCCTCACCGTGTATTTCGGCCAGCGCAAGGGCTCGGCCAGCACCGCCGATCTCAATCCGGATTCGATCCAGGCGACCATCGACCAGGCCTGCGCCATCGCCCGCTTCACCGAGGAAGACCCGGCGGCGGGTCTCGCCGAGGCCGGGCGCATGGCGAAGGATTTCCCGGACCTGGACCTCTGGCATCCCTGGGACATCGACGTGGACAGCGCAATCGCGCTGGGCCGGGAGATCGAGGACGCCGGCCGTGCCGTCGCCGGCATCACGAACTCGGACGGTTCCAGCGTGAACGCAGGCCAGAGCCTTTCGGTCTACGCCAATTCCCATGGTTTCCTCGGGCGCGAGCGCGGCACCCGGCACTCATTGTCGGTGGCGCTGATCGCCGGCGACGACGACGGCATGCAGCGCGACTACTGGTACGACAGCGTCCGCCGCGCAGGCGACTTCATGGACGCCGCCGGGATCGGCCGCATGGCGGCCGAGCGCACGCTTTCCCGCCTGGGCGCGCGCCGCCTGGGCACGCGCCAGGCGCCCGTGCTGTTCGCACCCGACGTATCGCGCTCGCTGCTCGGCCACTTGCTGGGAGCGGTGAGCGGCGGGTCGCTGTACCGCCGCTCCAGCTTCCTCGTGGACCATGCAGGCAAGCAGATCCTGCCGTCATGGTTCCGCATCGACGAGAAGCCACTGGTGCCCCGCGGCCTCGGTTCCTCCGTCTTCGATGCGGAAGGCGTCGCGACGATGGACGCGCCGCTGGTGGTCGACGGCGTCCTCCAGCGTTACATCCTCGGCAGCTATTCGGCGCGCAAGCTGGGGCTGACCTCCACCGGCAACGCCGGCGGCGTGCACAACCTGTACGTGAAGACCGGCGACGACGACTTCGCCGGCATGCTGCGCAAGCTCGGCACCGGCCTGCTGGTCACCGAGGTGATGGGGCAGGGCGTATCGATCGTCACCGGCGACTACTCGCGGGGGGCCTCGGGCTTCTGGGTGGAGAACGGCCAGATCGCCTATCCGGTGGAGGAGATCACCATCGCGGCCAACCTGCGCGACATGTACGCCAACCTGGTCGCCGTGGGCGCCGACGTGGACCGCCGCTCGCACATCCTGACCGGCTCCTGGCTGGTGGAGAAGATGACGATCGCCGGGGAATGACCCGGCTGGGGCAGATCTCCCCGATGTGCCCGGCTTTGTGTGGGAGCAACTTCAGCGGCGATGGGGGCGCGCGGCAAGCCCGCCCGCTGCCGCGGGATCGCCGGCACAGCCGGCTCCCACAGGGGTGCCGAACGTCGGCTTGACACGGCACCGGACGCACGGGAGAGTGGGGCCGACATCGTCCACGGAGTTCCGCCATGAGCACGCCGTCCGACCAGATCCCGCCGTCGCCCCCGCCGTCTCCGCCGCCGCCGTACGAACCCAGCGGTCCCGTGGTGAATACGGACGACAAGAACATCGCGATGCTGACCCACCTCTCGGGGATCATCTTCAGCATCATCGTCCCGCTCATCGTATGGCTGGTGCACAAGGACCGCGCCGACAAGACCTACCTCGTCACCGAGGCCAAGGAAGCCCTGAACTTCCAGATCACCGTGCTGATCGGCTACGTGATCTGCTGGGTCCTGGCCTTCGTCATCATCGGTGCGTTCCTGACGCCGCTGCTGTGGCTGTTCAACCTGGTGTTCTGCATCGTCGCCGCGGTGAGGGTGAGTTCCAACGGCAGTTATCGGTACCCGTTCGCGCTGCGCCTAATCGCCTGAGGCGATCGGTCCGGCGTGGAAAGAAAAGGCCCGCTTGCGCGGGCTTTTTTCTTGCTTAATGTCCGCGCCGCGCGGAGTAGCGCGCCAGTTCGGCCAGCCACTCACCGCGCTCGCCAAGCGGCGCGATGGCGTCCAGGGCCTCGTCCACCAGTGCTGCCAGCCGGTCGCGCGAAGCCTCCAGTCCCAGGATGGAAGGGAAGGTGGGTTTGTCGGCGGCCGCATCCTTGCCGGCGGTCTTCCCGATCACGGCGGATTCGCCTTCGACGTCGAGGATGTCGTCGCGGACCTGGAAGGCGAGGCCCACGGCGTGCGCGTAGCGATCGAGGCGTTGGAGCATCGCGGCATCGGTGCAGCCGGCAGCGAGGGCACCGAGGCGGACGGAAGCACGGATGAGTGCGCCCGTCTTGTAGGCGTGCATGCGCTCCAGCTCCTCGAGCGAGAGCTTCCTGCCGACGCCGGCGAGGTCGAAGGCCTGGCCACCGGCCATGCCTTCGGCGCCGCAGGCCGCACCCAGGGCGCGGAGCATGGCGATCCGCAACGACGGGTCATCGTCGCCTGGCGCGGTTGCGAGGATCTCGAAGGCCAGCGCCTGCAAGGCGTCGCCGGCGAGGATCGCCATGGCTTCGCCGAACACGATGTGGCAGGTGGGGCGTCCGCGGCGCAGCGCGTCGTCGTCCATCGCTGGCAGGTCGTCGTGCACCAGGGAGTAGGCGTGGATGATTTCCACCGCACAGGCCGGCGCGTCCAGGACCGGGCCGTCGCAGCCGAGGGCGTGGCCTGCGGCGTAGACGAACAATGGGCGCAGGCGCTTGCCGCCGCCGAGGACGGCGTAGCGCATGGCGCGATGCAGGTCGGCGGGCGGCCGGTCTTCACCGGGAAGGACGCGCGCGAGTGCGCTGTCCGCCCGGACGACCAGCGCCTTGAGCGGCGCCGGCAGGTCAGTCGATGCGGGAATCAAAGGGTTCGGCGGTATCGGGGGCTTCGGGGTCGAGCAGCAGGCGCACGCGCAGTTCCGCCTGCTCCAGTGCCGTCTGGCAGTGCCGGTAAAGACCGATGCCGCGCTCGAACGACTTCAGCGACTCGTCGAGGCTGAGCTCCCCGCCTTCCATGCGCGTGACCAGCTGTTCGAGCTCGTCCAGCGAGTGCTCGAATTCGGCGATCGACGAGGCGGGCGCGGGGGTTTCTGGGGACTTCGGCATGGCCGCAAAACTAGCTCACACGGCCGATGCAATCAATCGTCGCGATGCCACACCGGGGCGCTGCCAGCCGCGTCGAACAGCGTTTTACCCTCGTTGCTCAGCCACTTGTCGGCCACGGCGACCAGCTGGCCGCCGGCTTCCACGAGGGGGATGCGCGGACGTACCCACGGGGGCACCGCGGCTTGCTGGAACAGATCGCGCAGTTCGCGCGTATGCCGGTCGCCGTGCGGACGCAAGGCTTCGCCGCCCTGGCGGTAGCGGACGGTCACAGGCTGCGCCAGGCGCCCGTTGGGGAGCGATAGCGTGCCGCCGCCGGGCAAGACCAGCGGCTCGCCCTGCCACGCTGCCGACCAGCCTTCGTCGAAAGCCGGCCGCCGGCGCATGGCCCAGAGCCGGCCGCGCCAAAGCCTCACTTCGGTATCCGCCCAGCCGAGCACGGGCAGGCGTTCCGCCGCGGCCTCGCGCACCTGTCGTTCGAGCGCGTCGCGCTGCGCGGTGGTCGGCGCGGAGAGTCCGGCCGCGTGCAACCAGTGATCCAGCAGCGGGGCGCGCCACGCGGGTGGCAGGGCCAGCCAGGCGACGGCATCCAGGGTGTCGCGATCGTCGCGGAGCCGGGCGAGTGCGTCCATCCACTCATCGCGGAGGCTGTCGGCGGCCTCGCCGCACAGGCGGGCGCTGTGCGCGATGCTCACCGCGGCCTGCGGCCATTGCGACAGCAACGCGGGAACCACGGTGCCGCGCAGGTAGACGCGGGCGATGCGCGGGTCGTCGTTCGAAGGATCGTGCACGGTATCCAGGCCGAACTCCGCGACGTGGTCGAGCAGGGCGATGCGGGGCAGACCGAGCAGCGGACGCCACAGCGTACCGGCGCCAAGGGGGCGCCATGGGCGCATCCCGGCAAGCCCTTCCGGGCCCGCGCCGCGCAGCAGTTTCAGCAGGACCGTCTCGACCTGATCGTCCCGGTGATGGGCGAGGACGAGACGCTCGCCCGGCTTGAGCGCCGCGGCAAACGCCGCGCGGCGCGCACGCCGTGCCGCCGCTTCGATGCCTTCCCCGCGGGTGAGGTCCACGGTGACCCGGATGGCTTCGAAAGGCACTTCCAGCGATTCGCAGAAGTGCCGGCAATGCAGGGCCCAGACGCCGCTCTCGGCATGCAGTCCGTGGTCCACGTGCAAGGCGCGAAGGGTAGGCCGCGGTGCGCGCGTCGCCAGCGCATGCAACAAGGCCGTCGAATCGGGGCCGCCGCTATAGGCCACGACCAGCGGGGCGTCTCCTGCATCGTCCAGCGCGCGGTCGAGGTGCGAGTACAGGCTGCTGTTCATTTGCCCCGCGGCTTGTTGCGCACGTAGGGGTGCTTCGCATTGCCGATCTGGCGGTCCTCGATGTCGAACAGGCCAATAGCGTTGATGAGGCCGCTGAACTTCGAGTAGCCGTAGTCGCGCGAATCGAAATCGGGCGATCGCTTGTTGACGATGCCGCCGACGGTGCTCAGCGCGGCCCATCCGTTCTCGTCCGAGGCCGCATCGATGGCATTCCGCAGCAGGTTCATGAGTTTCGTGTCGCCGCGCAGTTCCGCCGAAGACTTCTTCGCTTTCGGCTCTTCCGGTTCGCTTTCGACGGTACCGACCAGGCGATCGGTGTAAATGAACTTGTCGCAGGCGGAAACGAAGGGCAGCGGCGTCTTGCGTTCGCCGAATCCGTACACGATGAGGCCTGCTTCGCGGATGCGCGATGCGAGCCGGGTGAAATCGCTGTCGCTGGATACGATGCAGAAGCCGTCGAAGCGATTGGCATAGAGCAGGTCCATCGCGTCGATGATCATTGCCGAGTCCGTGGCGTTCTTGCCCGTCGTATAGGCGAACTGCTGGATGGGCTGGATGGAATGATCCAGCAGCGCCGACTTCCACCCGCCCAGATTGGGCCCGGTCCAGTCGCCGTAGATCCGTTTCACGTGCGCGGTGCCGTACTTCGCCACTTCCGCCAGCAAGCCATCGACGATGGCCGGCCGCGCATTGTCGGCGTCGATCAGCACGGCGAGCTTCACGGGGACGTCGTTGGCCATGGAGGGCTCCGGTATGCGGCAGTCCCCTCCATGGTACCGCCCGCGGCGGAAAGATCAGCCTTCGCTGAAGGCGCCGTAGCCGCGCAGGCGGTGGTAGCGCTTCTCCAGCAGTTCCTCGATGGGCAGGGCCTCGAGCTCGTCGAGCTGGTTGAGCAGCACGGCCTTCAGGCGCGTGGCCATGGACTGCGGATTGCGGTGGGCGCCGCCCAGCGGCTCGCGCACGATCTTGTCGATCAGGCCGTTTTCGAGCAGGCGCGGCGCGGTGAGGCCCATGACCTCGGCGGCGTCCTTCGCCTTGTCGGCGCTCTTCCAGAGGATGGAGGCGCAGCCTTCCGGCGTGATGACGGAATAGGTGGAGTACTGCAGCATCAGCGTGCGGTCGCCCACGCCGATGGCCAGTGCGCCGCCGGAGCCGCCTTCGCCGGTGACCGTGCAGACGATGGGCACGCGCAGGTCGGCCATCTCGAGCAAGTTGCGCGCGATGGCTTCGGACTGGCCGCGTTCCTCGGCATTGATGCCGGGCCATGCGCCCGCCGTGTCGATGAAGGTGAAGACGGGCATGTGGAAGCGCTCGGCCATCTTGAACAGGCGCAGCGCCTTGCGGTACCCCTCGGGGCGGGGCATGCCGAAGTTGCGCTTCACCTTGGTCTTGGTGTCGCGGCCCTTCTGGTGGCCGACGATCATGATCGAGCGGCCGTTGATGCGCGCGAGGCCGCCCACGATGGCCTGGTCGTCGGCGAACATGCGGTCGCCCTTCAGCTCGTGGAATTCCTCGCACATGCCCTGGATGTAATCCAGGGTGTACGGACGCGCCGGATGGCGCGACACCTGGCTGACCTGCCACGGCGTGAGGTTGCGGAAGATCTCGGCCGTCTTGACCTTCAGCTTTTCACGCAGACGAGCGACTTCCTCGTCGATGTTGAACGCCTGCCCGCTGCTGGCGTGGCGCAGTTCTTCGATCTTGGCTTCCAGTTCGGCGATGGGTTGTTCGAAATCGAGGAAGTTGGGATTCATGAAGTCGCAGGATCCGGGCAAGACCGCTGATTATACCGAGTGGCGGGCCATGCGGTGTGCGTCCGGGTATGGACGGGCCGTTGAGGGCTAAGTCACTGAAACGCCAGTAAGAAAGCTTCAGTCAGAAGGACGGACCATGCGCAGCTCGGTACCGAGCACGCCCGGCAGGGCGCGCAGCGTGCGCAAGAGGTCGGGCAGGGCGCGGACTCGCCACGCATCGCCGAGCTCGAAGCTGGCCTGGCCGGTGCCGTTCCGGTACCCGGCGAGGAGCAGCGGCGTACGACCGCCGCGGTAGCCCATGAGGGCCTGGCGCAGGTGCTGCGGGAAATCGGGCCCCACGCCGTTGAGCTTCACCGTGAGCAGCTTGCCGAAGTGTTCCATTGCATCCGACAAGGCATACGCCTTGCGCGCACGCAGCTGGTAGCCGCCGGCGAAGTCGTCGATGCGCAGGCCGCCTTCCACCACGATGATGTTTCCACGCGTGAGCAGCGGCGCGGCCTCGGTGAATACCTCGCGGAAGAAACTGGTTTCGAGCAGGCCGGTGGCGTCCTCGATCTGCACGAAGGCATCGCTGTCGCCGCGCTTGCGCATCCCGACCACCATCCCGGCGACGGTCCAGGGTGTTTCGGGTGCGCGGCGGAAGCGGCTGGCGTTGTCGTCATCGTCGTTGCGCCGCGGCCTCGGGGGCTGGTAGCGCTGCGGGATCTCGCCGATCGGGCAGCTCGAGAGCTGCGCCAGCTCGGCTTTCCACGGATCGGTGGGGTGGCCGGACAGGTAATGGCCGAGCGTATCGTGCTCACCCTGCAGCAGCTGTTCGAGCGGCCATTCCGGCACCGAGCCCGAGAGCTCGATGATGCTTGGTGCCTCGGCCGCGCCGAAGGCGCTGCCGAAGATGTCGACCTGGCCCGAGGCGCGGTTCTTCGCTTCCTGGTCGGCGGCGCGCATCGCCTCGGGAATGTGCATGAGCAGCGTGGCGCGGTTCTCGCCCAGCGCATCCAGCGCGCCCGATTGCACCAGGGCTTCCATGGTCCGCTTGTTGAGCTTGTTCGAGCCGACGCGCTGGCAGAAGTCGACCAGGCCGCGGAAGGGACCGCGTGCCTTGCGCTCGGCCACGATCTCTTCGCAGATGCCCTGGCCCACGCCCTTGATGGCGCCCAGGCCGTAACGAACGACCCTCGGTTCCACCGCCTCGAACATCCACTCCGACGCATTTACATCGGGCGGCAGCACCTTGATGCCGATGGCGCGGGTTTCGTCGAGGAAGGTGACCGCCTTCTCGGTGTTGTCCATGTCCGACGAGATCGTCGCGGCCATGAACTCGGCGGGGTAGTGGGCCTTCAGCCAGGCGGTCTGGTACGACACCAGTGCATACGCGGCGGCGTGCGACTTGTTGAAGCCGTAGCCGGCGAACTTCTCCATGAGGTCGAAGATCGCATCCGCCTTGTCGCCGTCGATACCGTCCCTGGCGGCACCTTCGCGGAACGTCGCGCGGTGCTTGATCATCTCCTCGGGCTTCTTCTTGCCCATCGCGCGGCGCAGCAGGTCGGCGCCGCCGAGCGTGTAACCGCCGACGATCTGCGCCATCTGCATCACCTGCTCCTGGTAGACCATGATGCCGTAGGTCTCTTTCAGGATGGGTTCGACGCGCGGATCGGGATATTCCACCGGCTCCCTGCCGTGCTTGCGCGCGCAGAAGCTGGGGATGAGGTCCATGGGGCCGGGACGGTACAGCGCCACGAGCGCGATGATGTCCTCGAAGCGGTCGGCCTGGGCTTCCTTGAGCATGCCCTGCATGCCGCGGGATTCGAGCTGGAAGACGGCGACGGTCTGCGCCTTCTTCAGCAATTCGTAAACCTTCGGATCGTCGAGCGGCAGCGATTCGATCACCAGCGGCTCGATACCCTCGCGTGCGCGCCGTTTGTTGATCGCCTTCACCGCCCAGTCGATGATGGTGAGCGTGCGCAGGCCGAGGAAGTCGAACTTCACGAGGCCCACGGCCTCCACGTCGTCCTTGTCGTACTGGGTCACGACGCCTTCGCCGTTCGGTTCGCAGTACAGCGGCGCGAAATCCGTCAGCGGCGTGGGCGCGATGACGACGCCGCCGGCGTGCTTGCCGGCGTTGCGGGTGAGTCCTTCGAGACTGAGCGCGAGGTCGATGAGCGTGCGCGACTCTTCCTCGGTCTCGTAGATGTCGCAGAAATCCTTGACGACCCGATCGGGTTCCTTCTTCGACTTCTCGGAGCGGGCGAGCGCGTCGGACAGCGTGAGGTCGAGCGGGCGATTCGGGATGAGCTTCGCGAGGCGGTCCACCTGGCCGTAGCCCATGCCGAGCACGCGGCCGGAGTCGCGCAGCACGGCCTTCGCGGCCATGGAGCCGTAGGTGATGATCTGGCTGACGTGATCGCGGCCGTACTTGCGTGCGACGTAGTCGATCACCTCGTCGCGGCGGTCCATGCAGAAGTCGATGTCGAAGTCGGGCATCGACACGCGTTCGGGATTCAGGAATCGCTCGAACAGCAGTTCGAACTGGAGGGGGTCCAGGTCGGTGATCTTCAGCACCCAGGCCACCAGCGAGCCGGCGCCGGAACCACGGCCAGGCCCTACCGGAATGCCGTTCTGTTTGCCCCAGTTGATGAAGTCGGCCACGATGAGGAAGTAGCCGGGGAAGCCCATGCGGATGATGACGTCGACCTCGCGATCGAGTCTCGCCTGGTAATCCTCCAGCGTCTTGCCGGGTGCCAGCGGGTTCGTGGCCAGACGCTCCTCGAGGCCTTGCTGCGCCTGTTCGCGGATGAAGCTGTCGAGCGTATGCCCCTCGGGCACCGGGAAATTCGGCAGGTAGTAGGTGCCGAAGGTGAGTTCCAGGTTGCAGCGGCGGGCCAGTTCGACCGTGTTCTCCAGCGCCTCGGGGATGTCGGCGAACAGCGCCTCCATTTCCTCGGGCGACTTGAAGTACTGCTCCTCGCTGTAGTCGCGCGGCCGCTTGGGATCGGCGAGCACGCGGCCCTGGTTGATGCAGGTGCGCGCCTCGTGGGCCTCGAAGCCTTCCCGCTCGAGGAAGCGCACGTCGTTGCTGGCGATGACCGGCAAGGCGTAGTCGCCCGCAAGGGCCATGGCCGCGCGCACCCACGATTCCTCGTGCTCCCGGCCCGTGCGGGTCAGCTCGAGGTAGAGGCGATCAGGGAACAGACGGCGCAGCGATTCCAAGCGCTGGCCCGCGGCCGGCAGGCCCGAGCCCAGCGCGACGCGCGCGATCTCGCTCTCGCGCCCGGCGATGGCGATGAGGCCGCGAACGCTTTCCGGGTGCATCCAGCTGGCCTCGACCAAAGCCCGGCCGCTGCCCTGGCCTTCGCGCCAGGCGCGCGAGACGAGGCGAGAAAGGTTCAGGTAGCCGTCGCGGTCCTGGCAGAGCAGGGTGAGGCGCCACGGGCGCGGGTCGTCGGGACTGGAGACCCAGATGTCGCAGCCCGCGATCGGCTTGATGCCTGCCGCCGTGCACTGCTTGTAGAACTTCACCAGGCCGAACAGGTTGTTCTCGTCCGTCAGCGCGACGGCCGGCATGCCCGTGCGCACGCATGCAGCGACCAGCTGCTTGATGCGGATGGTCGAGTCGACCAGCGAATACTCGCTGTGCAGGTGGAGATGGGCGAAGCGGACGGACATGGACGCAGCCGGATGAGGCAGAGGGAAGGCTACCCCGGCGGGTGCGGGCAGGACAAGAATTGACAGGTTTATTTACGCTTCCTGCGCCGGAGTCGCTTGTAGGCCAGAGTCGCTGGGCCCCTGCCTGCGCAGGGGCGACAAGCCCCACCGCTCCTGCGCAGGCAGGGGCCCAGCGACTTGAGGTCGGCCTCAACGCATATGCGCATCCGGATGCTCGATGAACCACAGCCCCGCGAACAGCTTGGCATCGATCGAGAAGCCTTCCTTGGCGCGTTCGAACAGCCATTTGCCCGCCTCGGTGCGCGGCACTTCGTGAACGACGATGTTTTCCGTCTCGTCGCCGCCGCCCTCGCCGACCTTCACCAGGTCCCAGGCGCGCGCGAAGGCGATCATTTCCGTGCTCATGCCCGCCGACGAAGGGCCCTCGTGGACGAACTCCATGCGGCCGCAGGCGTAGCCGGTTTCCTCTTCCAGCTCGCGCCGCGCCGCCAGCAGCACGTCTTCGTCCTCGGAGCCGGTGATGTCGCCGACCAGGCCGGCGGGCATCTCGATGGTGTTGGCAAGGATGGAAACCCGGTACTGCTCGACGAAGACCACCTTGTCCTCCGGCGTGACGGCCAGGATGATCACCGCGCCGCGCGGGTTGTTGCGCACCGCATATTCCCAGCGCCCGCGCTTCTTCAGCGTCAGCCACTTGCCCGTGTACATCGTCTCCTCGGGCGCGGAAGCATCCTCGGGAACGGGCGAGGCGTGCGGCAACGGGCTTGTATGCATGGGCTGCTCCTTGGCGGCGACGGCGAAGTATCCCTTCAAGAGTATCGCGGCCTTGTGACGTTGGTGCACGCCATGTAGGAGCGCGCCCTGCGCGCGACAGGTTTTGAGGCCGTGCCCCGGATATGGCGCGTCAGCTTGGAGGCAGCCGCGAAAACCTGTCGCGCGCAGGGCGCGCTCCTACATGGTGAAAGAGTCAGATCAGGGCTTTGAGGCGGGTGCGGGTCAGCGGTCCGAAGCGGATGCGCTCGCACAGGTCGTCGACGGCGCTCGCATCGCCCGCGCGCCGGCTCAGTGCATCGGCGGTCTCGGCGACCGCGATGTCCAGGGCGATGCGGGTCAGCCGCCGGCACAGCAGGGCCTGCTCCGCGTGCTCGCGCAGCCGTGCGGCGCAGGCGGCCGCACCGCGGATGCGCAGGTAGGGCACCTCGTCGACGCGCTCGAGGATGTTGTCGAGGCTGCCGAAGTGCGCGAGCAAGGCCGCGGCCGTCTTGGCGCCGATGCCAGGCACGCCGGGAATGTTGTCCACGGCGTCGCCACACAGCGCGAGGTAGTCGGCCACCTGGTGCGGGTGCACGCCCATGCGCTCGAACACGCCTGCCGCGCCCCAGCGCACGTTCTTCGCGAAGTCCCACTGTTCGTCGGATTCGCCGAGCAGCTGGCCGAAGTCCTTGTCCGCGGAAACGATCACGCCGCGGAAACCATGCGAACGCAGGCCCCACAATGCGCTGCCGATGAGATCGTCGGCTTCGTACTGGTGGTCGTTCAGCACGGTGAGGCCGAGCGCGGCCGCCATCTCGCGGCACAGCGCGAACTGGCGCACGAGCTGTGGCGGCGGCAGCTCGCGGTTGGCCTTGTAAGCGGGATAGATGGCGTTGCGGAACGAGGTGGTGAGCGAGGCGTCGAAGGCTACCGCGATGTGTTCCGCGCGGCTGCGCTCGAGCAGTTCGCAGAGAAAGCGCGTGAAGCCGTGAACCGCGTTGACCGGCTCGCCATCGTGGTCGTGGAACTCGTCCGGCATGGAATGCCACGCGCGGAATACGTACAGGCTGCCGTCCACCAGGTGGACGAGGGAATCTCCACTCACGGCGTCCACACGCTCACGATGTCGCCGTAAGAAGGGCGGTCACGCTCCGGAGCTTCCATCGCCGGCGTGCCCACGTGGATGAAGCCGACGACATGCTCGTGTTTCTTCATGCCGAGCAGCTTCGCCACGTCGCGGTCGTAGGCCGCCCAACCCGTGAGCCATTGTGCGCCGAAGCCGAGGGCCTGGGCGCCGAGCAGCAGATTGTAGGCGACGCAGCCGGCGGCAAGCGTCTGCTCGATTTCGGGCACCTTGCTCTCGTCGTCGATCTTCGCGGAGACGACGAGCACGAGTGGCGCATGCTCGTAGCGGTGCCGCTCTTTCTCGCGCTTGGCTTCGGAGAGGTCGGGATTCGCTTCTTCCGCGATCCTGGCGACCGTCCGGCCGAAGGCGAGCTTCGCCTCGCCGCGGAGGATGCGGATGCGGAAGGGCGCGAGCTTGCCGTGGTCTGGCACGCGCAGCGCGGCCTCGATCAGGCGGTGCAGGGTGGCGTCGTCGGGCGCGGGTTCGCCGAGCTGGCGCGAAGGCACGGAGCGGCGGGCGTTGAGAAAGGCGAGATCGGTCATCCCGCCAGTTTACCGGACCGTGTAGGAGCGCGCCTTGCGCGCGACATTTTTTGAGGCCCGGAGCAACAGGGCCTGTAGCTCTTCGCGAAAACATGTCGCGCGCAAGGCGCGCTCCTACACGGCGTGGAACGCCTCAGGGGTGTCCCTGGCGGCGGTCGTCCGGCGGAGGCGGGAGCGCGTCGTTCGGGCCGAGATGATCGACGGCGTCGCGGCGCTGCTCGGGCGACTGGCTTTCCCATTTGTCCATCAGCGCCTGGCGCTGGGCTGGGGGCAGGTTGCGGAAGCGCTCGAACGCATCGTGCAGCCTGGCGCGCTGTTCCGGCGAGAGGTCCTGGAACTTCTGCCGGTTGCGGCGCGCTTCGGCGCGCTCCTCGGGCGTCATGTGCTGCCAGCGCTCGATGCGCTCGCGGATTTCCGCGCGGCGCTCGGGGGGCAGGCCGCGCCAGCGCTGGGCCTTGTCCAGCATCTTCGACTGGCGCTCGGGTGGGAACGTGTCCCAGTCGTGCGCGAGCGGCGCGAGGATGTCCTTCTCGTCGGGCGTCAGC
The DNA here is from genome assembly GCF_056755555.1 of Luteibacter sp. SVR4-7G. Classification (NCBI taxonomy): domain Bacteria; kingdom Pseudomonadati; phylum Pseudomonadota; class Gammaproteobacteria; order Lysobacterales; family Rhodanobacteraceae; genus Luteibacter; species Luteibacter sp. SVR4-7G. Next base: position 22,229 of record NZ_JBPGXO010000044.1, read on the forward strand.
GCCTTCCACGGGCGCGGCGGCGGCATCGGCGCCTGCTGTCCAGGGGGCGGCGGACGGTCCTGCGCCGGCGCGGCAAGCGGCGCCGTCAGGGCAAGCAACAGGGCGAGGGCGAGCGGAGCGCGGCGCATGGCGGTCACTTGCGGGAAGAGGACGGGGTGTCGTTGTAGGCCAGCCAGCTATAGAACTGGAGGTCCTTGTAGAGGGCCGGATCGGCGCTGTCCGCGTCCGGCGGCAGGTCGTTCGGATCGTTGTCGCCCGGCTGCGCGACCATGGCCGGTGCGGGCGGGCCGCCGCCCGGCTGCCAGACGGTCAGCGTGGCCAGGGCCAGCACCGCGAAAGCGCCGGCCGGCAGCAGCAGGCGCCGCGCCGTGGAATGGAGCGGCCGGGCCAGCGCCGTACGCCGCGCGGCCCGCAGGCGGCCGGCGGTGGCCGGATCAACGTCCCGGCTGGCGCGCAGGTACAGGTCCCTGGCGCGGCGTTCGAGTTCCCGATCATGCTGGCTCATCGCCATGCCTCCAGTTGATCGCGCAGCGCATGCATCGCGCGCGAAAGATGGGTCTTCACACTGCCGTCGGAGCAGCCCATGGCCGCTGCCGTCTCGGCGACGTCCAGGCCTTCCATGATGCGAAGCGTGAATGCCTCGCGCTGACGCCGCGGCAGATTGCGCAGGGCCGCGACGATGTCCGCATAGGCCTGCGAATCCTGCAGCCGCGCCGAGGGATCCGGGCTGTCGTCGGCGGGCTCCCACTGGGGAAGCTCGTCGCCATCGTCGTCCTTGCCGCCGCCCAGCCAGCCCACCACGATCGAGCGCACCTTGCGGCGGCGCTGCAGGTCGACGATGCGCCGGCGCAGGATGCCCCAGAACAGCGGCGTCCATTCACCGGCCGGCTTGTCGCCGTAGTGGTGGACAAGCCTCAGCATCGCGTCTTGCACGGCGTCCAGGGCATCCTCGCGGTTGCCCAGGTGGATCTCTGCCATGCGCCAGGCGCGCCGTTCGATGGCGGCCAGGAAGGCGTCCATGCTCGCCGGTACCTCGCGCAGATCCTCGAGCGATGCGCTGTCGAGCGCGAGCGAGGCGTTCACGGCCTTCTCCGCGTCGTCGGTCTCGGCATCCTCGTGCTCCATACGGCCTGGTTCACTCCCGGTAAACGCGGTCGGCGACCGCCGGTTGACTGCCCGTTCGACGCAATATCTTCCGGGCATTGATATTTATAGGTTATGAAGTCAGCGGACGCGGCCGCCACGCACTCTGAGAGGCCAGGCGATCAGCGCGGCCAGGGCCGCTCCGCTCAGGGCGAGCGCCACGTCGCCCGGCCCCTGGGACAGGCGGGCCAGTTCGATGAGCATCGACGGCCCGGCATCGCCCATGGCCTGGGCCAGCCCGATACCCATCATTCCTGAAATTTCTGCCGCCGCGACCAGGCAGGCGGTATAGGCGGACGCCAGCAGGGTGGCGCCGGCCGCCAGCACGGCGCCGGCGACGCCTTGAAAGTGCAGCCAGCGGCGCACCACCACCCCCAGCACCCAGCCCGCTGGCAGGACGAGGGCCGGCAGGGCGCGGCCGAACATCATCGACGGCAGCATCCACACCGCGCCTACGGCGAGGCCGAACATGGCGGCGCAGAGCACACCGAAGAGGAAGCCGGGGATCCGGAAACGCTCGGTCGGGGGAGGTCGGTTCGGATCGGGCATCGGGTCTTGGAGACGGCAAAGCGGCCATGATAGCCGTCTTCCCATAGCAGTTGATCGAAGCGTCGACAGCCCCGACTTAAAGGGCCGTGGGGCATAATCAACGACTTTGCGGCCGCGCCCCCGGCCCTCACAGGACAGTAATGAGCGGTTTCAGCCTCAGCAGCGAACCCTTCACCCTCGAGCGCGACTGCCAGGCGGTCATGGTGCCGCAGGGCGAGACGGTCACGCTCCCGGCCGGGCAGATCGGCTACATCACCCAGGCCCTGGGTGGCAGCTTCACCGTGTACGTGGAAGGCAACCTGTTCCGCATCGCGGGAAACGATGCCGACGCCCTGGGCAAGGAACCGCCGAAACCGATCGAGCTCCAGGACGACGCCTCCGACGAAGAGGTCGAGAAACTCGTTTGGCAGCAGCTGCGTACCTGCTTCGATCCGGAAATCCCCATCAACGTGGTGGAACTGGGGCTCGTCTACGACGTGAGCCTTGAAACCGGCGAAGACGGGGGCCGCAAGGTCTACGTCAAGATGACCCTCACCGCCCCCGGCTGCGGCATGGGCGACATCCTCGTGGATGACGTGCGCACCAAGCTCGAAATCATCCCTACGGTGATGGAAGCCGATGTCGACCTCGTCTTCGATCCGCCGTGGAACCACTCGATGATGTCCGACGCGGCGAAGCTAGAGACCGGGATGCTCTGAACCCGGAACGATGCTGACTTCGAGCGAGGCGTCGTAGGCGGCGACGGCCCTGATGCTCGCCGGGGAACACAGGCAGGCCGGCACTTCCTGCCCATACATGCGCACATGCAGGCCAAAGTGAGCGTCGAGCTCGAGCGAACGGACCGCATGGACGATCTCGTCGCGACAAGGTGCCAGCGCAGCAAGTAACTCCGATAGCGGACCGTCCAGCATGTAGGTGCGTTGCCAGGGCAGCTCGACGCACCAGCCGTTCGCGCGCCGTTGCAGTTCCGACGAGGCGATGCTTTCCCCCTTCTGCCATGTGCTCGCCCCGGGCAGCGCGATCTCCGTCAGCAGGCGGTCCAGCGTGTGCCGTTCCGAGGTGAGCCGAAAGGCGGCACGGACCGACGGCGTGAATCGCCGGAGGTCGGAATCGATATCGGAGGGCACGCTCATCCGCTGTCCTTTCGCAGGTTCATGTGGGTCTTGGCGTGCGTAGCATCGCGTTTTTCCCCGGCCTAGGGAAATCCCTAGGTAGTCGACCGCCAGATCTTGCGATAGGTTGACTGCGACTTTTCGTAGGGGCGAAAGGTCACAACGGGCATCGCGCTACGGCGCGTACTTCATATCGTTCGGAATGTGGTCCTCACGGCCGCAATGGCTTCGTGCGGCCCATTCCCGGAGGAGGAACGTAATGGCAAGTCATGTTCGCTTGAAACTCCTGGCCGCTTCGCTGGCCATCGTCGCCGCATCCACGGCGGGCGCGGCCACCCAGCAGGCCCTGCGGGCGCAGAACCTGGGCGCCACGCCGGCCCCGCAACTCGTCACGCGGCTCGGCCTCGGCGCCGACTACGGCTTCGTCGCGAGGAGCTCGGCCGCCACGGTGCATGGAACAAGCACGGTGCGCATGCAGCAGACCTACAAGGGCGTGCCGGTTTTTGGCCACAGCATCGCGGTGGAGCAGGATGCGCAGGGGAATGCGCTGGTCGCCAGTGGCGTGGTTTCGGCCGACCTGCAGGTGGATATTCCCTCGGTGACGCCGCGCTTCGACAAGAGCCAGGCGGTGGCGCTGCTGGTCAAGCAGTCCAGTTCGTTCGTCAGCGGACTGAACCGGCCCGAGAGCAGCAAGGCCGAGTTGTTCATTTATCCGCAGGAAGGCGCCCCGGCACGCCTCGTCTACCTCACTTCCTTCTTCTCCGGCGGTGAGCACCCGAGCCGGCCGACGGCGATCATCGACGCCAACACCGGGCAGATCATCGAGCAGTGGGACGGTCTTGCCTACGCCAATGCCACCGGTCCGGGCGGCAACCAGAAGACGGGCCAGTACACCTGGGGCGCGAACGGGCTGCCCTACCTCAACGTGACCCAGTCGGGCAGCACCTGCACGATGCAGAACACCTACGTGCGCACGTACAACATGAACCACGCGACCTCGGGTAGCGGCACGCTGTGGAGCTTCACCTGTCCGACCTCGAACGGTTCCCCCGCCAACGGCGCTTATGGCCCGATCAACGATGCCCACCACTTCGGTGGCGTGGTGCACGATATGTACCAGGCCTACATGAATGTGCCGCCGCTGGACAACAACCAGGTGCTGATCATGAAGGTGCACTACGGCACCAACTATGAGAATGCCTTCTGGGACGGCAGCTCGATGACCTTCGGCGACGGTGCCAGCACCTTCTACCCGCTGGTATCGCTGGACGTGACCTCGCACGAGATCAGCCATGGCTTCACCGAACAGAATTCGAACCTCACCTACAGCGGCCAGTCGGGCGGCATGAACGAGGCTTTCTCGGACATGGCAGGCGAGACCGCCGAGTTCTACGATCGTAACGGTGCGAACGACTGGCTCGTGGGTGCTGAGATCTTCAAGGGCAACGGTGCGCTGCGCTACATGTGCAATCCGACCCAGGACGGCATCTCGATCGACAACGCGGCCGACTACTACAACGGCCTCGACGTGCATTACTCCTCGGGCGTGTACAACAAGGCGTTCTGCCTGCTGGCGCAGAAGAGCGGCTGGAACACGCAGAAGGCGTTCCAGGCCTTCGCCCGTGCCAACCAGCTGTACTGGCAGCCGAACTCCACGTTCGTCAGCGGTGCCTGCGACGTCGCGGATGCGGCCGACGACCTGGGCTTCAGCACGGCCGATGTCGTGTCCGCGTTCAGCGGCGTGGGCGTGAGCTGCTCGGGCGGCGGCGGTGGCACCGTGTTGCTGAACCAGACGAACCTGTCGGGCAGCAGCGGCTCCACCAAGAACTACTCCGTCTCCGCGGCAGCCGGCACCCTGACGGTCACCATCAACGGCGGAACCGGCGATGCCGACCTCTACGTGCGTCGCGGCGCCGTGCCGACCACGACGACTTACACCTGCCGTCCCTACCTTTCCGGCAACAACGAGACCTGCACCATCAGCGTCTCCAGTGCGGCCACGTACTACATCCAGGTTCGGGGCTATTCGAGCTATTCGGGTGTGACGCTGAAGGCCGTGCAGTAACGCTACGAAGCTGGCGCGTGACAGGAAGGCCCGGGCGGCGACGTCCGGGCCTTCTTCGTTCGACACCGGAGAAGGCATGGCGAAAACCTGAAGCGATCGATGTCATCGTGACGGGAGCTTCCGCAGGAATACACGGCACATTCCGACAACCTCATCCGGGCTTCGGCGCGTATTCGACCGGTATGGCGCGACCTATCGTGATGGCTCCGCGGTGCTCCGCGACATCCGAGGAACGCTCCCATGCGACCCGCATCGATCATGGCGCTCGCGTCGCTTACCCTGTCCGCGCCGGCCGCCGGCGGTTCCACCCGCTACATCGTCCACTTCGCCGACGAGGCATCGGCACGTGCCGCCCAGAGTGCATCGGCCGATACGGCCGGCCGTGGCCGGGCCAGCGCGGCACGCCACCTGCGCTCGCTTGCCGCCGGCGGGGAGGTCTTCGAAATGCCGCACGGCGACGCATCGCGCCTCGCCGCGCTGCCGGGCGCGACCTCGGTGGAGGAGGACTTGCTCCTCACGCCATCGGCCATCGTGGATTCCCTATGGAAGCGCCAGTGGTACATGCACGACCGTAAGGTAGGCATCGATGCGGAGGTCGCGTGGAAATACACGCGCGGCGCGGGAGCGGTCGTCGCGGTCCTCGATACAGGCATTACCCCGCATCCCGAATTCGATGGCCAGCTGCTCCCCGGTTACGACTTCATCAGCGATGCCGGTGAGGCGCGCGATGGCGACGGCCGCGACGCGGACCCCACCGACATGGGCAACTGGACCGATCCGGGTGACTGCGCCTCGTCGCAGCCGAGGGACTCGACCTGGCACGGCACGCACGTGGCCGGACTCATTGCGGCGAGGGCGGGGAACCGGGCCGGCGTCATCGGCCTGGCGCCCGAGGCGAAGCTGATTCCCGTACGGGTCATGGGCCGGTGCGGAGGACGTACCTCCGACCTCGCCGACGCCATCGTCTGGGCCAGCGGCGGCGACGTGCCCGGCGTGCCGTCGCTGGCCCGGCGCGCCGACGTCATCAACATCAGCCTCGGCACCACGGCCGCCTGCGGTTTCGCGCTGGCGCACGCGATCGAGCAGGCTCGCTCGCGCGGCAGCGTCATCGTCACCTCGGCCGGCAACGAGCAGAAGAACGCCAACACGAATACGCCGGCAAACTGCCCGGGGGCGATCACGGTCGCCGCGCTGGGGCGGGACGGCGGCATGGCGCCGTACTCCAACTTCGGCCAGCGCGTGACCCTGGCCGCACCCGGAGGCAGCCTGGCCGAGCGTGGCGCCGACGATATCCTTTCCACGTGGGATGCCGGCAAGCGCGGCAGGGAACGTTCGGTGTTCGCCTATCGCGGCGGCACGTCGGTCGCCGCTCCGCAGGTGGCCGCGCTGGTGGCGCTGATGCGATCAGCCGACCCGGACATCACGGTGGACCAGGTGACGCAGCAACTGGTCGACAACGCGCGTCCATTGCCCGGTCCGTGCCCCAAAGGCTGCGGTGCGGGCCTGATGGATGCCGGGGCGACGGTGGATGCCGTGGTGCAGGATCGCGGCCGCTATTGAGCGGCTGCGATCAGACCGCTTCGAAGCGGTTCGCGTCGCGGTTCTTGCGCACCGTGGCAGGATCCCAGACGCGGCCGTTCATGGCGATATACACGCCGTCCGGCAACGTCTGCACGGCGCCGACGGCGCAGCCGATGTTGAACACGGCATCCGAACCCTGGAAGCGGGCCGGGTTGAGCGCGCCGGTGAGCACGATGACCTTGCCCGGGATGTCGGCGAGCACGCGCGCGGTTTCCACCATCGTGTCCGTGCCATGGGTGACCAGCACGTGCCGATGCGGCTGCGCCTCGATCGTGCTGCGGATCAGCGCACGGTCTTCGTCGGTCACGTGCAGGCTGTCCTTGCGCAGGATGGGAATCACGTCGAAACGGAACGCCACGCCCAGCTGGTGAAGGATCTCGCCGATCTGGGGGGAGCCGATCTGGTAGTCCGACTTGTCGTCGAAATACACCTTGTCGATCGTGCCGCCGGTGGTCACGATGGTCAGTTGCTGCATGGTCAGGCCTGGAGAGCGGGTGGAGCGGGCCGCCATTCTACATCCCGCGGTCCGAGGCCAGCAGGGCGTCATCTTCGTTCTCCGGCAGCGCGAGGCGGTCCAGGCCCCGCGAGAGAAAGCGCCGGCTGGCGGCCGCGGGCCGTGGATCGCCGCTGGCGGCCGCCCAGCGTGCCGACCGCAACAGCAAGGCGGCAGCCATGGTCCGGGCCAGGGTGAAGGCCAGGCCCCGCGCCGAAGCCTCCAGCGACGCGCGGTCGGCCGCGATGTCGCCTAGCAGGGATTCAGCGGCATCCAGCGTGGCGACGAGGGTGGCGCGCCCGGCGCTGCCGTCTTCCGGCACCAGTTCGTCCACCGACTGGCGGAGCGGTGCGAGGCCGGCGGAAAGCGCGCGCAGCATGTCGAGCGACAGGATGTTCGTCGTGCCTTCCCAGATCGCGTACACCTGGGCGTCGCGGAGCAGCTGCGGCAGTCCTGTGTCCTCGATATAGCCCGCGCCGCCGAAGCATTCCAGCGCCTCGGAGCAAACGCGGATGGACACCTTCGCCGTCCACAGCTTCGCCAGCGGGGTCAGCAGGCGAAGCAGGGCGGCCTCGTGCACCACGCTTTCGCCGTGTTCTACGCGGCCGAGCAACTCGGCCACGAAGAAAGTGAGCGAGAACGCGGCTTCGTATTCGGCCTGCATGTCGGCCAGGGTGCGCGCATGCAGTGGCTGCTCGATCAGGCGCGTGCCGAAGACGCGGCGCCGCGTGGCGTAGTCACGGGCGAGGGAGATGGCGCGGGCCATGCTCGCCACTGCGCAGACGGCGTTCCATGTACGGGTGACGTTGAGCATCGGCGCGATCTGGCGCACGCCGTGGTCGAGCGGCCCCACGGGCGTCGCCGGCAGGCCGTCGAGATGGATCTCCGCGGTGGGCAGCTCATGCGTGCCCAGTTTTTTCTTAAGGCGATCGATGGTGATGCTACGCCATGCGCCGTGTTCGTCCTTCGTCTCGACGTAGAACAGCGCCAGCGCGGCGGTACCGCTGCCCGCGCCCTCCGGACGTGCGAGCGCGAGCGCCGCTTCACCCACCACGGCCGAACTGAACCACTTGCGCCCGTACAGGCGCCATTGCCCGTCCGCATCCTGGCGCGCCACCGTTTCCGTGCGTCCGACGTCCGATCCGCCCGGGGTTTCGGTCATCCATTGCCCGGATAGCCAGAACGTCGCCGGATCACGGCTGAGGAAACGCGGCAGGGCACGTTCGATGAGCGGCTTGTTGCCGGAAGCATGCAGCGCGGTGGCGGCGCCATCGGTCATCGCGAGCGGGCAGCAATAGAACTCGCTGGCGACGTGGTAGAGGTAGACGCGGGCGAATTCTTCCACGCGTGCCCACGGCGTGCCCGCGTGGCCCGCGGCCAGCACCGCGTGTTTCGTCGTGATCCCGGGGCCTTCTTCCCAGGCGGGGGTCAGGGCGATCCGGTCGACGCGGGAGCCCCAGGCATCCCATTGGGTCAACACGGGCTCGGTGCGCGGCGTGCGGCCGCGCCGCTCCCAGGCCATGACCGCGTAGTCGGCGAGTGCTTCGAGGTCCGGACGCATCGCCGCCAGCCGTTCGGCAGGCAGCGTATGCGCCAGCCAGCCGTTCAGCACGCGGTCGTCGCGGAAGGGATGCGCGAGGCGGGGTGCGTCCTGTACGAATTCCATCGTGGCGTCCTGGGCATCGGCGATGCACCTAGCCTGCCACAAACACCCTTTACCGGCGCCGGCGGACGCCTACGCCGAGGCTGCCGATCAGCAGCAGGGTCAGGGCGATTTCAATGAAAGCCAGCCAGCGGTCGCCGGTGGAGCTCCACGCTTCCGACACGCCGTGGCAGAAATAGAACAAGGCAAGGATGCCTACCCAAAGCAGGGCGCGGGTGACGTTCGGCAGTGCCAGCAGCGGCAGCAGCAGGGGTGGCACGGTGAGTGCCAGCGCTACCCACGCGGGGATCGAGACGGGTGGGTACATCGTGTACCAGAGCACCTGGACCAAGAGCAGGCCAGCCCACGCCGCCAAGCCGGTGCGCTGCACGCGGCTCACGCGGGGGTGCTCAGCCGGCGGGCGACGTCGGCCAGGCGCTTGCCCAAGGCCCGCGCCAGTTCGCGCTCGTGCTCGCTGATGCCGTTGTCGCCGCGCGAGCCCGAGACGTGGCTGGCGCCGTAGGGCGTGCCGCCCGTGAGCGTGCTGGTAAGTGCGGGCTCCGTATAGGGGATGCCCACGATCAGCATGCCGTGGTGGAGCAGGGGCAGGGCCATCGAGAGCAGGGTTGCTTCCTGGCCGCCATGCATCGTGCTGGTCGAGGTGAACAGCGCGGCGGGTTTGCCGGCGAGGGCGCCCGACGCCCATTCGGCGCCCGTAGTGTCGAGGAAGTACTTGAGGGGCGCAGCCATGTTGCCGAAGCGGGTGGGGCTTCCCATGGCCATCGCCACGCATTCGACCAGGTCGGCGCGCGTGACGTACGGGGCGCCTTCCTCAGGTTCGGGCGGCATGGCCGTTTCCGTAACGGGCGCGACCGGGGGTACCTGGCGCAACCTGGCGCGCATCCCGGGCACCTCCTCCACGCCGCGGGCGACGAAGCGAGCGAGCTGGGCCGTGTGGCCACTGCGGCTGTAGTAGAGTACGAGGACGTCGTGGGACATGGATGGGTGCCTTTGCGAAGGCGCTAGTCTCGCAGAACTGCCACGCGTTCCCAATCGTTCGGGACTTCGATGAGGATGGACATGCCGCTGCGCCTCGACCGCGACCGCGCGCTGAGCTTCACGCGTTTCACCTGGCTGCGCTTCGTCGACGACAAGTGCTTCGAGACGGCCGGTGCCCTTTCGTACACCACCCTGGTCTCGCTGGTGCCGCTCACGGTGGCGGTTTTCGCGGTCCTTTCCGCGTTTCCGGTGTTCGCAGAATGGCGCGGTTCGCTGGCGAACTACGCCTTCCAGAACTTCGTGCCGGCGACCGGCATGAAGATCCAGGAATACATGCTTGCGTTCGCCGAGAAGGCGAGCCAGCTGACCGGCATCTCCATCCTCGTCATGCTGTTCAGTGCCGTGTCGATGATGATCAGCATCGAGGACCGCCTCAACCGCATCTGGCGTGTGCGCAAGCCGCGTGGCTGGACGTCGCGCCTGTTGCTCTACTGGGCCGCGCTGACCCTCGGTCCCGTCCTCATCGTGGGTGGCCTCGCCTTGTCTTCGTACATCGCCGCCTTTCCGCTGCTGCACCAGGCGGCCGACCAGCTCGCCACGCAGAGCCGCCTGCTCAACCTGGCGCCGTTCGTCATCACCTTCGTCACCCTGATGCTCATGTACACCATGGTGCCGAACCGGCGCATCTCGTGGCGGCACGCGGCGATCGGCGCGTTGCTGGGCGCCATCCTTTTCGAACTCGCCCGCTGGGGCTTCGCCGAGTTCATCCGCAACTCGCCGAACTACGAAGAAATCTACGGCGCGCTCGCGGCCATCCCGATCTTCCTCCTGTGGATCTACCTGTCCTGGATCATCGTGATCCTGGGCGCTTCGATCGCCGCGTCCATTTCGGCGTTCGAGTACACCGTGCCGCAGGAAGCCTTGCCCGAAGGTGCGGAGTTCATCGGCCTGCTCGTGGTGCTGCAGCACTTCGTCGATGCGCAGCGCACCGGCGACAGCGTGGATCCCGCCACCATCCGCCTGCGCGAGCCCTATCTCCCGACAAGCGTCATCGCATGTTATTTCGACGACCTGCAGCGGGCCGACATGATCCAGCGCTGCGAGAGCGGCGGATGGATGCTCAGCCGCAGTCTCGACGCCACTGAACTCCTGCGGGTGTACCGTTGCACGCAATACCGTCTTCCGCTGCATCCGCGCGAGCAGGTGCGGCGGCTGGACATCCAACTTCCACCGGAGCTGCTCGGCTTGCTGGATAATCTGGCCGAAGCGCTCGACGCCACCCTCGGCGCGCGCCTCGACAAGCTGTTCCCGCCCCCGCCAGTCCCCGTCCCCACCGAGGATAGTCCCGCATGATCGCCCGTCTGCTCGCCGTCGCCGCCCTGGCCGTCTCCCTGCCCGCGGTCGCCGCCACCGCTGCGAAGCCCGAACTCAAGGTCACCACGCTCGACGGTAAGCCGTTCGACCTCGCCGCGCAGCGCGGCAAATGGGTGATCGTCAATTACTGGGCCACCTGGTGCGTGCCCTGCATCAAGGAGATGCCGGATATCTCCGCCTTCGTGACGAGCCGCAAGGACGTCGCCGCCATCGGCCTCGCCTTCGAGGACACGGAGAAGAAGGACATCCAGGCCTTCGTGGGCAAGCACCCGGTGACGTATCCCATCGCGCAGGTGGACGTCACCGAGCCGCCGAAGGACTTCGACGCGCCGGCGGGCCTGCCCACCACCTATCTCGTCGCACCGGACGGCCACGTGGCCCATCGCTTCGTCGGGCCGGTGGATGCCGCGAAACTCAGCGCGGCGATAGCCAAGGGGCAATGACATGCAAGCCGCGCGGTTCGTCGCGAGGGGCAAGGTGCAGGGCGTATTCTTTCGCGCTTCCACGCGCGACCAGGCCGTCGCCCTGAAACTCACCGGGCACGCCAGGAACCTCGCCGACGGCAGCGTCGAAGTGGTGGTTTACGGCGACCCCACAGCGATCGACCGCATGGAGACCTGGCTGCACGATGGTCCGGCGCTGGCCGAGGTCGACGAGCTTTACCGCGAAGCTATCGGCGCGCACGGCGCGCCGGCGGATTTCCGCGTCCTCTAATCGGTGGGCCCGCTGGCATTCGCCGGGCGGGCCACAAGCGTCGCGGGAATCTTCGCCCCGTCGGACAGGGTGAAAGTCACCGTCACTTTGTCGCCCGGGTTCACCGGGTGCTTAGGCTGCATCAACATTACGTGGTAGCCGCCGGGCGTGAAGGCGAGCTTGCCCTTCGCGGGCAAGGCCACGCTGTCCACCATCTCCATGCGGCCCATGCCGCCTTCCGTGCTGCTGCGATGGATCATGGTGCTGGCGTAGTCCGGGCTTTCCGCGCCCACGACGGCCAGGGCGCGATCGGAGCGGTTCTCTAGGGTGAGGTAGCCGCCGGCAGGCAGGCCACCCGGCAATACGCGTACCCAACCGTCCTTCACGGCGACGTTCGCGGCATCCGATGCGCCCGCGGTGCCGGAAACGAGGAGGAGGGCCAGAGCGAGGGAACGGATCATGGGCGTGCCTCCAGCGAAGTGAGCAGGTGCAGGTCGTGGACGATGTCGTCCTGCGACGCGGACGGCGTGGCGAGTAGGCGGGCCTTGCCGTTGGCGTCGAAGAAGTAGATGGCCGAGCTGTGGCTGACTTCGTAATTGCCGTCGCCGCGATCCGGCTCGCGGGTGAAGGCGGACCGATAGCGCTTGGCCAGGGCTTCGACGGCCGCGTTCGATCCGACCAGGCCCACGGCGCGCTTGTCGAAGGCGTTGACGTAGGCGTGCATCACGGCCGGCGTGTCGCGCGCGGGATCGACGCTGACGAAGAGGATGCGCACGTTGTCGGCGGGCGGTCCCAGGCGATCCAGGACTACATGCAACTGGGTGAGGGTGAGCGGGCAGACGTCCGGGCAATGGGTGTAGCCGAAGTACATGAGCACCACCTTGCCCTTGTAATCCGCACCGGTGACTGTCTTGCCGTTGTCGTCGGTGAGCTTGAAGTCGAGGTCGGGAAGATGGCCCGACACATCGTTGAGCCGCCATTCCGGCTGCGGTTCGCGCTGGCAGGCGGCCAGCGACGCCATGGCGAGGATGGCGAACAGGACCACGAAGGCCCGGCGGCAGGTGGATGGCTTCATGCGACGCTCCGCGAGATATCCTGCGCAGGATACGCCACACGTGCCGGCGCGCAGGCACGCCTTTTGAGGAATTCCCGCGCATGCGACAACCTGTCAGCAAGAGCGCTGCGCTTCTCGTCGGCGTGGCCGGCGCCTCGGCGGTGATCTTCGGCGCATTCGGCGCGCATGCCTTGCGCGGCACGCTCGATGCCGCCGCGCTGGGCACATGGCATACCGGCGTGGAGTACCACTTCTGGCATGCGCTCGCGCTGTTCGTGGCGGTCGCCGGACTGCCGGAAGGGCGGGCGCGCAAGCTCGCCATAGGCCTGTTCGCCACGGGGATCGTGCTGTTCTCGGGAAGCCTCTACGCGCTGGCGCTTGGCGCGCCGCGCATCGTCGGCGTCATCACGCCCGTGGGCGGCGTGGCATTCATCGCAGGATGGCTGGCCCTCATATCCGCACTCCGCACCAAGCCACCAATGTAGGAGCGCGCCTGCGCGCGACATCTTTTGAGGCCGACCCTAGGAGCTGGCGCACCGACGTGTGGGTACTCAAA
>NZ_JBPGXO010000045.1:0-33843 GCF_056755555.1 Luteibacter sp. SVR4-7G
GCCCATGGATCGCGCGAGTTCGGCGGTATTGCGGCTGTTGACGATGCAAACATCGCAGCGGCGAATGAAGGGTAGCCAGGCAGCCCTGTAAACACGACTATCCGCGACTATATCCAGGCCATGCAAATAGACGATCGCTCGCGCCCTCGATAGCCTGGCAGATAGCCAAGCAACAGGAGCGCAAAGGCCACTACCCGCAATGACGGCAGACGTACGACGTCGCCAGACCGCAAGGAGCGAGGCAAATGCCACTTTAAGCAAGAACCACGGCAGTGGTTTCAGCTTGCACTCGCTTACAGCCACATCCTTGGGTAGCACCGAGCGACATCCAGCCGGACCTACGACAGCAAGGCTTCCGGCTTGGCTAAGTTCACGCGCCAGCTGAAGGTTGAGGCGTTCCATGCCGCCACGCAAAGGTGGTAGGTTCCGGGTGATCAACAGGTTGTGGGGCACGCGGAATCACCCTTCGTTCCGCGAGGCATAGTGGTAGACCTGGTATTGCCAGCGCAACGGCCACAAAGCCAGCATAAGTGCCTGTATCGCCCTGATGGGCCATGTCACGGCCTTACCATGGGTAATCCAATGCCAGCTTATCGGATGCAAGTCGCGTCGGCGCTTCCGAACCTTCAACCCCACGGAGCGGAACAAGGCATCCCACTCGGAGAGCGATTTGACGTCCTCTTTCACCTTGACCTGGTGCGTCCCTCCATACAGGCCAAGACGTCGGCTGAGAAACCCTGCGTTCGGCACGAGCAGAAGGAACTCCGCATTGGGCCGCGCAACCCTCATCATTTCCGATAGCGCCGCGGGCTTGTCCACGAAATGTTCGAGCGAGCCCATGCACGTGATCACATCGAAGCTTGCATCAGGAAACGGAAGCACCTCGGCGGCTCCCGTACGAAAATCGGCAGACGGGTAAGACCGACGCGCGGCCTCGATCGCCCTGACGGAGAGGTCGATGCCACTTATGCTCCGCGCGCCCATCCCGACGAAGTGCCCTAACCAGGCGCCCGTGCCACAAGCCACGTCCAAGACGTCTCCACCCGTGACGCGTTTCAACTCTCGGGCCGCAAGGCGGCAATGCCACGGCAGGCCGTGCCGCGCGTCCGCATCGTGCGCGTAATACTCGTCGTTATAGAACGCGCGTATCTCCTCCAGTTGACGTCTGTCTTCGTCGAGCTGCGTATTCATCGAGAGGTACGTCCATCGTCCGCGGGCCTGTAAGTGAGCGCAGTGATCTGCTCCGATACCAGGCCAATAAGGAACACGATGACTGCCGCGCTCCACATCAAGGTACTCATATTCGTAAGCCGTCCTTCGAGAAAGAAAGTACGGGCGTAGTTCAGGCAACCCAGTCCGAAAAACAGAACACTGACCGGAACGAACAGCTTCAACGGCGAATAGAGCGTCGCGATCTTGAAGATAATCAAGAGGAAGCGCACGCCGTCCTTCAAGGGCTTGATATGGCTCTTGCCGACGCGCTCCGCCGCCTTGATGGGCTCATAGGCCACGCCATAAGCGCTGCGGAAGAACGCCATCGTGCTAGTAGTGGGGTAAGAAAAACCATTCGGAAGCAGATGAATGAATTCACGAAAGCGGTGAGCACGGGCGACTCGAAAACCCGAGGTCAGGTCCGCGACAACCTGGCCTGTCATCCGGCTCGCGAGCCAGTTGTAAAGCGTGTTCGCCAAGCCGCGCCCCACGCCTGCCTGGCTTTCCCAGTCCCTTGCACCCACGACCATGTCGTAGCCTTCCTCAAGTCGAGCGACCAGCCGTGCGATGTCCAGGGGGTCATGCTGCCCATCCCCATCCATGAATACGAGGATGTCGCCTGTGGCCGCGCGCGCGCCGCGCTTGATGGCGGCCCCATTACCCATGGAATAAGGCGACGAAAGGCACGTCACCCCTTTGCCGGAACAAACCTCCCTCGTGTCATCGGTTGACCCATCGTCCACCACGATGATTTCCGCCCCCGGCTGGGCCGCGGTCAGTCGAGGCAACAGTTCTTTCAGGGCAGCCGCCTCGTTCTTGGCGGGCAGGATGATGCTTATACGACTCAAGAGTTCTCCCCCATGGCCGTTGAATCATAAGGGATAAGCCCAGCGCGAAACGAGAAGGAGGCCGCGGAGCCGGGTGCGCCGGGAACCGGCGGTCCCATCACACTGCCGGGCGTGACCATCCCTATAATCTGGAGTAGATTCAGGCGCGTATCTCGGGGAAACGTCCAATGGCTTCACAAATGCATACGCCGATCCTGGCGGGCCTCACCGGCATGGCGCGCCGGCTGGTCACGGAGAACGTGCTACCCGAGGCCGACGTGCGGAAAGCCGTCCATGACGCGGCGGAGAAGCGGGTATCCTTGTCGGCGTGGCTGGTCGACCATAACCTGGTGGACAGTGCCAGGCTTTCCCAGGTGGCCTCGGCCGAATTCGGCATGCCCCTGATGGACATCGCCGGCATGGCCGCGGCCAACATGCCGCTGGACCTGGTGACCGAGGCCCTGATCACCAAGCACCAGGCCCTGCCCCTGTTCAAGCGCGGCAAGCGCCTGTTCGTCGGCATCGCCGACCCCATGCAGTCCCACGCGCTGGACGAGATCAAGTTCCACTCGAACCACATGGTCGAGCCGGTGCTGGTGGAGCGCGGCCAGTTGCGCCGGATCATCGATACGGCGCTTTCCGCCATGAGCGCCAACGTGCCGGGCTTCGAGGACAACGGCCTCGACGAGCTCGCTCTCGAGGGCGGCGACGAGGATGGCGAGGGCACCACCGGCATCGACGCCAATGCAAACGACGACGCCCCCGTCGTCAAGTTCGTCAACAAGATCCTGGTCGACGCCATCAAGCGCGGCGCCTCCGATATCCACTTCGAGCCTTTCGAATCCGTCTATCGCGTGCGCCTGCGCATGGACGGCATCCTGCGCATCGTGGCCACGGCGCCGATCAAGCTGGGCAACCGCATTGCCTCGCGCATCAAGGTCATGAGCGGCCTGGACATCGCGGAGCGCCGCGTGCCCCAGGACGGCCGCATCAAGCTCAACCTGACCAAGACCCGCGCCATCGACTTCCGCGTCAGTACCCTGCCGACATTGTTCGGCGAGAAGATCGTGCTGCGTATCCTCGACGGCTCCTCGGCCAAGCTGGGCATCGACAAGCTGGGCTACGAGGAAGACCAGAAGAAGCTCTACCTCGATGCCATCGAAAAACCCTATGGCATGGTGCTGGTCACCGGCCCCACCGGCTCGGGTAAGACGGTGTCGCTGTACACGGCCCTCAATATCCTCAACATCGAGGGGCGCAACATATCCACGGTGGAAGACCCGGTGGAAATCCGTGTCGAGGGCATCAACCAGGTCCAGCAGAACGTCAAGCGCGGCATGACCTTCGCGGCAGCCCTGCGCTCGTTCCTGCGCCAGGATCCGGACGTGATCATGGTCGGCGAAATCCGCGACCTGGAAACGGCCGAGATCGCCGTGAAGGCCGCGCAGACCGGCCACATGGTGCTATCCACCCTGCATACGAACGACGCCCCGCAGACCATCTCGCGTCTGATGAATATGGGCATCGCGCCCTACAACATCACCTCGTCGGTCACGCTGATCATCGCCCAGCGCCTTGCCCGCCGCCTGCACGACTGCAAGCGGCCCGTCCAGCTGCCTCCCGCCGCCCTGCTGGCCGAGGGTTTTACCCAGGAGGAAATCGATGCCGGGATCACCCTCTACGAACCCGTCGGCTGCGACAGCTGCAATGAGGGCTACAAGGGGCGCGTAGGCATCTATCAGGTCATGCCGATGGTCGAGGATATCCAGAAGATCGTCCTCGAGGGCGGCAATGCCATGCAGATTGCCGAGGTGGCGCGCAAGGCCGGCATCAACGACCTCCGGGCCTCCGCGCTGCTCAAGGTCCGGAACGGGGTGACCAGCCTGGCCGAAATCAACCGCGTCACCAAGGACTGACGCATGCCGGGGGCTGGCGCGGCATGTGAAGATGTGCGCCAGACGGCAGAACGAAACCTGTCCGACCGTTCAAACTAGAATAAGAAAAGGGACCAGCCCGGGAGGGTTGGCCCGCTGAGGCATCAACCCGGGGGGAATACCGCGTCATGGCTACCGCCACCGCTACCAAGAACGCGCGCGCCATCGGTGCAGCGCGAGCCGAAGTCAATAAGCTGGTCATGTACGACTGGGTCGCCCTCGATAAGCGCGGCAAGCGCATGAAAGGGGAGATGCAGGCCAAGAACGCTGCCCTGGTGAAAGCGGAACTGCGTCGCCAGGGCATGAATCCGCAGACGGTGCGCGAAAAGGCCAAGCCGCTGTTTGGCGCGTCCGGCAGCACGGTCAAGCCAAGGGACGTCGCGATCTTCAGCCGCCAGATCGCCACCATGATGGCTTCCGGCGTGCCCATGGTCCAGGCCTTCGACATCATCGCGAACGGCCAGAAGAACGTCCGCTTCAAGAACATGCTGAACGACGTGAAGAGCGGCATCGAGGGCGGTGCGTCGCTGCACGAGGCGCTCGGCCAATACCCGGTGCAGTTCGACGAGCTCTACCGCAACCTCGTCCACGCGGGCGAGTCCGCGGGTGTGCTCGATACGGTGCTCGATACCGTCGCCACCTATAAGGAACGCATGGAGAGCATCAAGTCGAAGATCAAGAAGGCGCTGTTCTATCCCATCATGGTGCTGGTGGTGGCGTTACTGGTCTCGATGATTCTCCTGCTCTTCGTCGTGCCTGTGTTCCAACAGACGTTCGCGGAGGCCAAGGCCGAGCTGCCAGCTCCCACGCAGTTCGTCGTGGCTGCCTCGAAGTTCATGCAGTCCTGGTGGTGGGCGGTCATCCTGAGCATCGTGGGCTCCGTGGCAGCATTGATCTTTTTCAAGAAGCGCTCGTCGAAGTTCGCCCATTTCCTCGATCGTTTCTCTCTGCGGCTCCCCGTGATCGGCGATCTGCTTCATAAGTCGGCCATCGCCCGCTTTGCGCGCACCCTGGGCGTCACCTTCCACGCCGGCGTGCCGCTGGTGGAAGCACTGGATGCGGTAGCGGGCGCTACCGGTAGCGTCGTCTACGGTGATGCGGTGAAGCAGATGCGCGATGACATCGCCGTCGGCCACCAGCTTCAGCTGGCCATGCGCCAGGCCAATCTTTTCCCGAACATGGTGGTGCAGATGACGGCCATCGGCGAGGAATCGGGCTCCCTGGATGCCATGCTCTTCAAGGTGGCGGAGTTCTACGAGGAAGAGGTGAATACGGCGGTTGACACGCTGAGCAGCCTGCTCGAGCCATTCATCATGATCATCCTCGGCGTCCTCGTCGGCGGCATGGTCATCTCCCTCTACCTGCCCATCTTCAAGCTCGCCGGCACGGTCTGATCCATACCGCTGCAAGCAAGGCACAATAGGAACCCTTCGCCTTCGCGGGCGGAGGGTTTTTCTTGACCACGGACACTCCATGCCCGAACTCCCCCTCGCCCTCTGGATCGCCTTCGCCGCCGTCTTCGGCATGCTCGTGGGCAGCTTCCTCAACGTGGTCATCCTGCGCACGCCGCCGCGGATGCAATGGGAATGGCGCAGGCAGGCCCGCGAGGTGCTGGAGCTGGAAGCAGTGGACGAGCCCAAACCGCCCGGCGTGGCGCTGGAGTCCTCGCACTGCCCGCAGTGCAAGCACCAGCTGGCCGCGCGCGACAACGTTCCCGTGTTCGGCTGGCTGTTCCTGCGCGGACGTTGCCGTTACTGCGGCACGAAGATTTCCGCCCAGTACCCGCTGGTAGAGCTGTTCACCGGCGTGGCCAGCGCCCTCGTGGTGTGGCACTTCGGGCCTACCCCGGCGGCCTTGGCGGGGCTGGTCTTCACCTTCTTCCTCATCGCCCTTTCCGGCATCGACACACATACCCAGCTGCTGCCGGACGAACTCAACTACCCCCTGCTCTGGATCGGCCTCGGCCTCACGCTCATTCCGGCCTGGCAGCCGCTGCCGGTGGCACCCTCGTCCGCGATCCTGGCCGCCCTCATCGGCTATCTCAGCCTCTGGAGCGTCTACTGGCTGTTCAAGCTGCTCACCGGCAAGGAAGGCATGGGGCACGGCGACTTCAAGCTGCTGGCGGCGCTGGGGGCCTGGATGGGGCCGGTGTCGCTGCTGCCGGTGATCATGTTGTCTTCGCTGATCGGGGCCCTGGTCGGCGGCGGCCTCATGCTGTTCCGCAATCACCAGCGCGACGTGCCGATTCCGTTCGGTCCGTACATCGCGGCCGCGGGCTGGGTATGGTTCCTTGCCGGCGACCGGCTGCTGGAGGGTTACCTGCGCATCGCCGGGCTGCAATGAGTTACGTCGTCGCCCTCACCGGCGGTGTCGCTTCCGGCAAGAGCGCCGTGGAGCGGCGCTTCGAAGCGCTGGGCATCCACGCCTACGATGCCGACATGGCGGCACGTGCGGTGGTCGAACCGGGCTCGGCGGCGCTGGCCGAAATCGCGCGGGCCTTCGGGAACGATGCGCTGGACGGCGAAGGCCGGCTGGACCGGGCGGCCATGCGCCAGCGCGTCTTCGAGGATCCCTCGGCGCGAGCCACGCTCGAAGGCATCCTGCATCCGCGCATCCGCACCTGGCTGCGCGACGCTGTGGCGGCGGACGAGGGCCCCTACTGCATCCTCTCGATCCCGCTGCTGGTGGAAAACCGCGAGCACTACGCATGGGTGGATCGCGTGCTCGTGGTCGACGCGCCGGAAGCGATGCGGATCGAACGCCTCACCCGGCGTGACGGCATCGACACGGCGCTGGCGAGGAAGATGATCGCTGCGCAGGCCTCGCGCGAGGATCGCCTGGGCATCGCCGACGATGTGATCGTCAACGATGGGGACGAGGCGGCATTGGATGAGGCAGTGGCGGCGTTGGACCGGCGCTACCGCGCCCAGGCCGCGGTGTAGGAGCCTGAGTCAGATCAGCGAGGCGGCCGCGACGCGCTCGGCCACGAAATCCTCGGCCTTCACCGGCTCGGCGATGTGGTAGCCCTGGACGAGGTCGCAGTCCATTTCCACCAGGCGCAGCAGGGTGGCTTCGTTCTCGACGCCCTCGGCCACCGCTTCCATGCCGAGGCGATGGGCCACGTCCACCATGGCCTGCACCAGGAGTTCCGTGCGGCTGTCGGTGTTCATGGCGTCGACGAAGCTGCGATCGATCTTGAGCTCCGTCGCGGGGAAATGGCGCAGGTAGGCGAACGAGGCGTAGCCGGTGCCGAAATCGTCGATGGCCACGCGCACGCCGTGGTCGCGCAGGCTGCGCAGCACGCGCACGCTCATGTCGAGGTCGGTGAGCAGCGCCGTCTCGGTGATCTCGACGATCACGGCGGTCGGCGGCACGCCCCAGATGTCCATGGCCCCCAGCATCTGCTCGGCGAAGCCCGCTTCCGCAAAAACGCGCGGGGAAAGATTGATCGCAACGTCCAGCGGACAGCCGCCGCGATGCAGCGCGGCCGCGTGGCGCAATGAGGCGTTGAGGCTCCAGCGGGTCAGCGGCACGATCAGGTCGCTGCGCTCGGCGAACTGGATGAAATCGGAGGGTGCCACGTCGATCTGCGCCGTAGTCGTCCAGCGCGAGAGCGATTCCACGCGCACGATCTCGCCCGAGCGCAGATCGCGCAGCGGCTGGAAGGCCACGTGCAGGCGGTTCGCTTCGATGTCCTCACGCAATTCGCCGTAGAGGATCTCGACCGGCGTCGCGTCGGGCTGGTACAGGGCAAAGGACTCGCCCACGCGCATGGCTTCGTCGTGCGCCAGCTCGGCGCGGCGGTAAAGCAGTTCGGCCGTCGTGCCGTGCTCGGGATGCACCGCCACGCCCACGATCGGGCGGCCTTGCCAGGGACGCTCGCCGCGCAGCAAGGGGCTGTCGAACGCCCCGACGATACGCGTGGCGGCCAGGAGCGCATGGGTGCGGTTGCGCACCGAGGGCAGCACGACCACGAAGGTGTCGTCGCCGGCGACGAACACGGTGTCGAAGTGGCGTACGGCCTCGACGAGCCGCTCGCGCGCGGCCAGCATGATCTGGTTGCCGAACTCGTAACCGAAGCGCAGCTGCGCCTCGCGCATGCCCTGCAGCCTCACGACGAGTACCGCGCGCCATCCCGAGTCGGGGACCACCCGGTCGAGGATGATCTGCACGGCGGGCAGGATGTCGGCACGCTCACTCATTGAATGAAAAACTCCCTTGGATCGATGCCATGACTGCCCGCAGGCAGGGTGCGCAGGATTTCGCGGCGGACGATGTCCACCTGGTGCATCAGGTCCACGATGAGGAAATCCTCGCGCGCCCCCTTGTCCGCACGCGTCAGGACAGCCACCCGCGGCAGCAGGCGGCGGGCCTGATTCTGCACCATCACGACGGCGACTTCACCCGTGTTGAGCTCCACGATCGAGCCGGTGGGATACACGCCCAGGCAGGCCTGGAACTGTTCGACGAGTTCGCCTTGGAACGCGGTGTCGCGTCCTGCGTAGAGCTGGCGCAGCGCGAGGTGCTGGGAAACCGCCGGCCGGTAAGGCCGGGGCGACGACATTGCGTGGTAGGTGTCGATGATCGCGGCCATGCGGCCGGGAAGCGGGATCTCCGTTCCGGCGAGGCCGGCCGGGTAGCCGCTGCCGTCGAAGCGCTCGTGGTGGGTCAGCACCATGTCGCGCACCTCGGTGTCGGTGACGCCGGACTGTTCGAGGATGGACATGCCGTCGTTCACGTGCCGCCGCGCCAGGCCCCATTCGTCGTCGTTCAAGGGCCCTTCGCGCGAAAGCAGTTCCTCGGGCATCTGCACCTTGCCCACGTCCATCAGCAGCCCGCCGGCCGCGAGGCTCACGATGACGTCGCTGGCGAAACCCATGTGCCGGCCGAAGGCCGCTGCGAGGGAGCTGCAGCCCACGGCATGCTGGTAGGTGTAGCTGTCGCGACGGCGCAGGCTCTCGATCCAGAACAAGGCGTCACTGCTGCGCAGCACGCTGGCCACCATGGGACGTACGGCTTCCTCCAGGGCCTGCGGCTCGATGGCGCGCCCCTCCTGGACGTCGTCCACGAGGGCCTCCGCGAAGCGGGTGACCTGGTCGAAGGCCTCCTGCGCGCGGGGGACTTCCTCATCGAAGGGCACCGTGTCCCGGTAGACGTGCCGGGCGACCAGCCGCGGGTTGGGAGCAGGTCGCGGCTTGACCGGGGCGGCCGGTCGCGCTGGCGTAACCACACGCGCCGGCCGGGTCAGGGAATAGTCCGGCGCGACCTGGCGGTGCAGGTCGATGAACACGTACTTGCAGAACCTGGCCAGCCGGTCGATGTCTTCTTGCGAGGTGATCGGCACGCCCTGCAGCGGAAAGGTGGTGTCCGACCATTCGCAATCGAGACGACTCACGTACATGCCGACCTCGAGGTCGGCCACGAACACGCGTCTCTCCACCAGGTCGTAAACCACGGCCCCTCCCACGGAACCACTGCACATCCGAAGGGATATCGGCGCCGTTCACCGGAGCTTTAGGGGTCCGGCACTGGAATGTGTGAGGAAACCGGTCCGCCGCCGGTCTTATGGAGCAGCCCCCTCCCCTGGAGCCTTCCCATGCGCTTCCGCCTGCTTCCTTCGCTGTTCCTCGCCCTCACCGCCTGCTCCAGCGCTTCCGCCGGCGAGGAGGGCATCCGGTTGCCCCCGCCTGCGGTTGACGCCGCGCCCGCCCGGGGCGAGGCCTCTGCCGTGTTCGCCGGCGGCTGCTTCTGGGGCGTGCAGGGCGTGTTCCAGCACGTGCGCGGCGTGAAGAGCGTGCGCTCCGGCTACTCGGGCGGGGACGCCGCCCACGCGACTTATGACGACGTGAGCGATGGCGACACCGGGCACGCCGAGTCCGTGCGCGTGGTGTACGACCCCAGCCAGGTCACCTACGGCCAGTTGCTGCAGGTGTTCTTCTCGGTGGCGCAGGACCCCACCCTGCTGAACCGGCAAGGCCCCGACGTCGGCACGCAGTACCGTTCCGCCATCTTCTATGCCAATCCCGAGCAGAAGAAGGTGGCCGAGGCGTACGTGGCGCAGCTCAAGGCCGCTCATGCCTTCGCGGCGCCGATCGTCACCGAAGTGACGCCGCTGAAGGCGTTCTACCTCGCCGAGAGCGAGCATCAGGACTATATGCGCCTGAATCCGGACGCGCTGTACATCGCGATCAACGACCGGCCCAAGGTGCTGGCGCTGCAGCGGCTCTATCCCGAGCGCTACACCCCGGCCTGGGCCAACGGCCGCTGACGCACGGCATGGTGTACCGCTAACGCACGGCAACGATGTAGGAGCGCGCCTGCGCGCGACAGCCTTTGGGGCCTTGAGCAACAGGGCCTGTTGCTCTTCGCGAAAAACTGTCGCGCGCAGGCGCGCTCCTACAGTGGGGCTTAGCCGAGCATCGGCAGGTCCAGGCCTTGCTCTTTGGCGCAGGCGATGGCTTCGGGATAGCCTGCGTCGGCGTGGCGCATCACGCCGGTGCCGGGGTCGTTCCACAGCACGCGCGCGATGCGCTTGTCGGCTGCCTCGCTGCCATCGCAGACGATCACCACGCCGCTGTGCTGGCTGTAGCCCATGCCCACGCCGCCGCCGTGATGGAGGCTGACCCAGGTGGCGCCGCCGGCCACGTTGAGCATGGCGTTGAGCAGCGGCCAGTCGCTCACGGCGTCGCTGCCGTCGCGCATGGCCTCGGTCTCCCGGTTCGGGCTGGCAACCGAGCCGGAATCGAGGTGGTCGCGACCGATCACCACGGGGGCCTTCAGTTCCCCGTTGCGGACCATCTCGTTGAAAGCCAGGCCAACGCGGTGGCGCTGCCCCAGGCCTACCCAGCAGATGCGTGCGGGCAGGCCCTGGAAGCTGATCCGCTCGCGGGCCATGTCCAGCCATCGATGCAGGTGCGGATCGTCGGGAATCAGTTCCTTCACCTTGGCGTCGGTCTTGTAGATGTCCTCCGGATCGCCGGAGAGCGCCACCCAGCGGAACGGGCCCACGCCGCGGCAGAACAGCGGGCGGACGAAGGCCGGGACGAAGCCGGGGAAGGCGAAGGCCTCAGCCAGGCCCTCGTCCTTGGCCATCTGGCGAATGTTGTTGCCGTAGTCGAAGGTAGGCACGCCCATCGCGTGGAAGGCCAGCATTGCCTGGACGTGGCGGCGCATCGATGCCTTGGCCGCGCGGGCGGTCCCGGCCGGATCGCTCTTGCGGCGTTCGAACCATTCTTCGACCGTCCAGCCCGACGGCAGGTAGCCGTTGACCGGATCGTGGGCGCTGGTCTGGTCGGTGACCGCGTCGGGGCGGATGCCGCGGCGGACGAGTTCCGGGAGCACATCGGCGGCATTGCCCAGCAGGGCCACCGACACGGCGCGGCGTTCCTTCGCGTAGCGGTCCAGGCGGGCCAGGGCATCATCGAGATCGGCTGCCTGCTCGTCCACGTAGCGCGTCTTCAGGCGGAAATCGATGCGGCTCTGCTGGCACTCGATCGTGAGCGAGGACGCCCCGGCCAGGCTCGCGGCCAGTGGCTGCGCGCCGCCCATGCCGCCGAGTCCGGCGGTGAGGATCCAGCGCCCGGCGAGGCTGCCGCCGTAATGCTGGCGGCCCATCTCCACGAAGGTCTCGTACGTGCCCTGCACGATCCCCTGGGAGCCGATGTAGATCCACGAGCCAGCCGTCATCTGGCCGTACATCATCAGGCCCTTGCGATCGAGCTCGTTGAAGTGTTCCCAGTTCGCCCAGGCGGGAACCAGGTTCGAGTTCGCGATGAGCACGCGCGGCGCGTCGGGATGCGACGGGAAGACGCCAACTGGCTTGCCCGACTGCACGAGCAGGGTCTGGTCGTCGCGGAGCTCGCGCAGGCTGCGCAGGATCGCGTCGAAGCATTCCCAGTTGCGTGCGGCACGGCCGATGCCGCCGTACACCACGAGTTCCGCCGGATTCTCGGCCACCTCCGGATCGAGGTTGTTCTGCAGCATGCGGTACGGCGCTTCCGTGAGCCAGCTGCGGCAGGTGAGCTCGCTGCCGCGCGGGGCACGCACGGTGCGGGTTGTGTCGATGCGCGTGACAGCGGTCATCGGAGACTCCGTCGATCCAGGGAATCCCCGATTATGGTCCCGCCGCCCGACGCCTCGCCAGTGTGGACTGTGGGAGGCTTTGGATTAGCGGCCGGCCGTGCCTGAGCGGGCTGGGGCGGGCTGCGCGGTCGCCGGCTGCGGCAGCGTCTGGTAGCGTCGCGCGGCTGCGTCCTGGCGGGCCCTGTAGAGCTGCTGCTCGCTGCGATCGGCGGCGTCCAGCTGGCTGCGCAGGGCCGGATCGGTGGCGTTCGTCCGCTGGCGGTCCAGGTTGCCCTGGCGCAGCTGCTCGCGCAGGGCGTTCTGGTTCTGCCGGTCCTGCAATTGTTGACGATCCACCTGGCGCTGCCACTGCTGGTTCGCGCTTTGCGTGGTGATGACGACGGGCTTCGGACGCGGCGGGGGAACCGGTTGCGCCGGCTGGGTCTGCGCCGCCGCCAGCACGGGCAACGCGGCGAACAGGCCCAGCAGGATTTTGCGTGATGAATTGGTCATGGGACTCGTCCATCATGGAAGGATTGTTTGCCTTAAAGCCTACGTCGTCGCCCATGAACGCCATGTTGTCCCGCTGGAGCGCCCTGCTCACGCTGCTCCTGCTGCCGGTCGCCGGATGCGCCACGCGCCCGGCCGAGCCCGTCACCGCTCCGCATACCGTGCTGCTCGTGTCGATCGACGCCTTCCGCGCCGACTACATCGGCCGCGGCCTCACGCCTAACCTTGTGGCACTCGCGAAGGACGGCGCCACGGCGCCGTACATGCTGCCCTCGTTTCCCTCGCTGACCTTTCCCAACCACTACACCCTGGTGACCGGCCGCGTTCCGGACCGCAACGGCATCGTGAACAACACGATGAAGGACCCCGCGCTAGGCAAGTTCAGCCTCGGCAATCGCGATGCCACCGCGGACGGCCGCTGGTGGGCGGAAGCCGAGCCGATCTGGGTCACGGCGCAGAAACACGGCCTGCGCACGGCGACGATGTTCTGGCCTGGCACGGAGGCCAGGATCCACGGGGTGCGGCCGGACCACTGGATCCCGTTCGACGACGCCCTGACGCCACGGCAACGCATCGACAAGCTGCTTGCGTGGATCGACGGGGACCGCCGGAAGCCCGTGTTCGACACGCTCTACTTCGACGACGTCGACCATGCGGGACATGAGTTCGGCCCGGACTCGCAGGAAGTGGACGAAGCCCTGCGCAAGGTCGACGACGCGCTCGGCTACCTCGTCGCGCAGCTGCGCCGGCGCGGTCTCTACGACACCACGAACCTGATCATCGTCTCGGACCATGGCATGGCCGACGTGCCGCGCGGCAACATCGTGTTCGCCGACGAAGAGACCGACCTCGACGCCCTCGACGCCGTCTCCTATGGCGTGATGGCCACCTTCAATCCGAAGCCGGGCGTGGACGGCTCACGTGCGGTCGCGCGCCTCCTGGGCCCGCATGCGCACATGCGCTGCTATCGCAAGGAAGACCTGCCGGCGCGTCTGGACTACGGCAAAAACCCCCGCGTGCCGGCCTATCTTTGCCTCGCCGAGACCGGCTGGGCCATCACCAGCCACGAAACCCTGGCCAGGCGCACGGATCCCATGTCGCGCGGCGAGCACGGCTACGACAACCTCGCCCGCGAGATGCGTGCCCTGTTCGTGGCCCATGGGCCGGACATCGCCCAGGGCGCCACCATCCCGCCGTTCCCGAACGTGGACGTCTATCCCCTGCTGGCGCACCTGCTCGGCCTGCCGCCGTTGCCCAACGACGGCAGCCTCGACGCCGTGAAGGGCGCGTTGCGCAAGGCCGAAGCCCCCGTCGGCCGATTCCCGTAGAATCGGGCCCATGCGCCAGATCTATACCTCGCCCCGCCAGGACAACATCGACCGTATCGTGGCCTTGCTCACCGAGCACGGCATCGAGACGACGGTGACCAACCGCTCCACCTGGAACCGCCCCACGTACCAGCGCTTCAGTTATTCGCAGCGCAACGACGACCGCAACAGCTGGCCGCAGGTCTGGGTGAAGAGCGCCGACGACTTCCCGAAAGCGCGCGGCCTCCTCAAGGACATCGGTATCGAGCCGGTGGTCAGGTTCCAGGAGGAGCTGCAGATGCATCGCCAGCCCGACAGCCGTCCGCGGCCCCAGCGCACCGCCGCGCGCGTGCGCCTCATGGTGCTCGCCGTCGTCGCCGGGGTGATGCTGATCGCCGTGCTCAGGGCCACCCAGGTGCTTTGAGTGGACGGCGCCAGCGCAGCCACGCCGCCAGCCCACATCGCCCTTCGCGAGTCCACGCGTGCCGCGCACGAAGCAGCCGAGGCGACGCCCGTCACGCAGAGACTGCTCGACGGTGCGATCGACGAGGCCGGCTACCGCAAGTTGCTCGACGCGCAATGGCGGTTATTGAGCGAATGGGAGGCCGCGCGCGCGGACTGGCTGGCCGAAATCGGCTCGATCCATGACTGGCCCTACCTCTCCCGCGCGACCGCACTGGAACGCGACCTGATCCATGTAGGAGCGCGCTCGCGCGCGACAGCTTTTCGGGAAGAGCCACAGGCCCTGCTGCGGGCCCGCGAAGAGCCGTCGCGCGCAGGCGCGCTCCTACAGTACTGGGGTGAGCTTTATGTCGTCGAAGGCTCCGCATTGGGCGGCCGCGTGATCGTGAAGCGCCTGCGCGACAGGTTCCCGGCCCTTCCCCACCATTTCTACGCCATCGGCGAAAGCGCCGACGAACCGTGGCACCGCTTCCGGGCGCTGCTCGACCGCGTGCTGGCCGAGCCGGCCGCGCTGCAGGCAGCCATCGACGGCGCGCTGCGCATGTTCGTTCGCTTTCGCCAGGCGCTACAGGACGATGCCACGCATGTCTGAGCTTCCCGACCTCACCGCCTGCGATCGCGAGCCCATCCATATTCCCGGATCGGTCCAGCCGCATGGAGCCTTGATCGTCGTCGACGCCGCTACCCGTGCGATCCTGCAGGTCAGCGAGAACATCGACGATGTCACAGGCGTCGACGCCGAAACCGCGCTCGGCTCGAGCCTGCACGAGGTCGTCCACCTGCCTGACGACTTGTTCGACGGCGGACGTCCGCTGCACAGCGGCTGGGTACCGGTGGATTTCCCCCGGTCGCGTAAGGAACGCCCTTGGTACGCGGCCGTGCATACGTACGACATGCGCTGGCTCATCGAGACCGAACCCGGGGAGCCCGCCTTCGAGGACGATCCGGTCCACGCCGCCCGCGATCTGGCCCGGGATCTCGAGGGCGATCCCGGCGTGGGGCGCGCTGCTGCGCGCGTCGCGCGTGCCATCCGCAACCTCCTCGGCTACGACCGCGTGATGGTCTATCGCTTCGATCGCGACTGGCACGGCGAGATCATCGCCGAAGAGCGGCGCAATGACCTCGAGGCATACCTGGGGTTGCATTACCCGGCCAGCGACATCCCCGCCCAGGCCCGCGTGCTCTACCTGCGCAACCGCGTGCGCCAGATCAGCGACTGCAAGTACGTGCCGGCGCGCATCGTGCCCGCCCACGACCCGGTCACCGGCGCGGCCACGGACCTCAGCGACGTATCGCTGCGCAGCGTATCGCCGGTGCACCTCGAGTATCTCGGCAACATGGGCGTGACGGCGACGCTGGTGGCTTCCATCATCGTGGACGGCGGGCTCTGGGGGCTCATCTCCTGCCACCATTACAGCCCCTTCTTCGCCGACCACCGCATGCGAGCCGCGGCCGAAGCGATGGCCCGGACATTCGCCATGCGGGTGGCCGAGATCGAGGAGCTGGCGGAAATCGAGGTCGAAAGCACCTTGCTCACCGTGCGCGAGAAACTGATCACGGCGTTCGACGAAAGCGACCGGATGGACCCTGAGCTACTCGCCCGACTTGCACCGGAACTGCTCGAAGTGGTCGACGCGGATGGCGTCGCCATCTTCACCGGGGGCCGCGTCGTGCGCCACGGCCTCATTCCCTCGGAGTCCGCGGTGCGGCGCATCCGCGACGTCGCCAGCAAGGAGGATATCGCCGGCGACGTGCTGCACACCGACGAAATCGGCGCGTGGCACGCGGAACTGGCGGACCCGTCCATCACGGAACTCGCCGCCGGCGCGATCTACCTGCCACTGTCGTTCGAATCCGGCGATGCCGTGATGTGGACGCGCGCGGCGCAGGTACGGCAGGTGCGCTGGGGCGGCAATCCCTCGCTGGCCAAGCTGGAAACGATCCCCGGTGCGCGCCTGTCGCCACGGCAGAGCTTCGATATCTGGCAGGAAACCGTGCGCGGACGCTCGCGGCCCTGGTCGCACCAGCACCTGGAGTCGGCGCGCTATTTGCGTGAACTGATCGAAAGGTCGCGGTGACGCGCCGTACGCCGTGGCGCTATAACATCGGTCCATGACCGACCGTGTCCGCCTGTTCCAGACCTTGCCGCATACCTGCGGCTATTTCGCCGAGCGGACGGCGCAGAACCTCGTGGTCGACCCGGGCGCGCCGCACCTCGACCGGCTCTATGGGCCCGCGCTGGCCAAGGGCTTCCGCCGTGCCGGCGGCCATCTTTACCTGCCCCAATGCAACGCCTGCCAGGCCTGCGTGCCCTGCCGCATCGACGTGGACAACTTCTCGCCGGATCGCGGCCAGCGCCGTTGTCTGAAGCGCAACGCCGACCTCACGGTGAGCGAGCAGATGCCGGGGTTCACCCCCGAGCGGCACGCGCTCTACCAGCGCTACCTGCACGCGCGGCACAGCGGCGGCGGCATGGATGCGGCGGACGCGGAAGATTTCCAGCGCTTCCTCGCCGCCCCCTGGAGTCCGACGCTGTTCCTGGAATTTCGCCAGGGGCGGCGCCTGCTTGGCGTGGCCGTGACCGATATCGCGCTAGCCGGCCTTTCGGCCGTCTACACGTTCTTCGACCCGGACGAAGAGGCGCGCAGCCTCGGCACGTTCGGGATCCTGCAGCAAGTGGAACTGGCGCGCCGCCGCGGTGTTCCTTACGTGTACCTGGGATTCTGGATCGCCGGGCACCCGAAAATGGATTACAAACGCCGGTTCAAGCCGCTGGAGATCCGCCGGCACGGCCGCTGGATCCCGATGCCGTAGGAGCGCGCCCTGCGCGCGCTGAGCTTTTGAGGCCGTGAGCTACAGGGCCTGTTGCTCCTCGCGAAAAGCTGTCGCGCGCAGGGCGCGCTCCTACCGGTTGGCCCAGCGCGCTATGACCTGGTGCATTGCTTCTATCCCGTCGAACAGCGCCGCCGGCCCGGGTTGCAGGATGATTGGCGACTTGATCTCGTGCATCTCGCCGCCTCGGACCGCCGGCATGTCGGCCCAGCCGGGGCGCGCGGCCACGTGTTCCGGCCGGAAGCGCTTGCCGCACCAGGAACCGAAGACGATGTCCGGCGCGCGGCGCACCACTTCCATCGGATCGGCGAGGATGCGCTGCTTCGCCAGCGGCTCCTCGAGCAGTTCGGGAAACACGTCGTCGCCGCCGGCGATGCGCACCAGTTCGCCCACCCAGCGGATGCCGGTGATGAGCGGCTCGTCCCATTCTTCGAAATAGACGCGCGGGCGGCGTGGCAGCGCCGCGGCCTGTGCGGCGATCTGCGCGAGGTGCGCCTCGGCACGCCGGGCCAGTTCCTCCGCCTTCGCCGTGGCCCCGACCATGGCGCCCAGGCGGCGGATGTACGCGACGATGCCGTCCACGCTGCGGTGGTTGCTGATCCACACTTCCACGCCGGCGCGGATGAGCTCCTGTGCGATGTCGGCCTGCAGGTCGGAGAAACCGATGGCGAGATCGGGTTTCAGGTCGAGGATCTGGCCGATCTTCGCGCTGGTGAATGCGGAGACCTTCGGTTTTTCCTTGCGCGCCCGCGGTGGACGCACGGTGAAGCCGGAAATGCCGACGATGCGGTGTTCCTCGCCGATGGCGTAGAGCACTTCGGTCGGTTCTTCGGTGAGGCAGACAATGCGTTGCGGGTAGGCGTCGGACATCAATGACCTGAAACGGTAACGGTGATCTTGCGCTGGTGCGCTTCGTGGCGGTGCTCGTAGAGGAACACGCCCTGCCACGTGCCGAGCAGGGGCTTGCCGCCGTGCACGGGCAGCGAGAGCGACACGCCGGTCAACACCGAGCGGACATGGGCGGGCATATCGTCAGGCCCCTCGTCACGATGACGGAACAGCGGATCGCCATCGGGCACCAGGCGTGCAAAGAAACGCTCCAGGTCGGCTACCACGGTGGGATCGGCGTTCTCGCCGACGAGCAGGGAGGCGCTCGTATGCTGCACGAAGACGTGCGCAATGCCGGTGCCGACGCCGCTGGCCACGATGGCTTCCGCGATACGGTCGGTCACTTCGTTGAGCGACCGCCCACGCGTATGCACGGTGAACGTGGTCTGTGCAACGTGCTGGACGGGCTGGGCTCGGCTCATGGTCGACTCCTGGGGACGCTCTAGGGATAGAGCAGGCGGCTCGTCCAGCTTGTACCGTCCACGGCGTGCACGATGCGTTCGTGCAGGCGGAAGGTGGCGCCGTACCAGAACTCCACGCGATCCGGCTCCACCAGGTAACCGCCCCAGTGCGGAGGACGCGGCACGTCGCGGCCGGCGAATTCTTTCTCGTAGTGCGCCACGCGGTCCTCGAAGGTCTGCCGGTCCGGCAGTTCCTGGCTTTGCTTCGACGCCCAGGCACCGATCTGGCTGCCGCGCGCGCGGGTGGCGAAATACGCATCCGACTCCCCGGCGCCGGTCTTCGTGGCGCGGCCCTCGAAACGCACCTGGATGCCTTCGCGAATCTGCTTCCAGTGGAAGCACAGCGCCACCTGGGCGTGCTGGGCGATTTCGCCGGCCTTGGCGCTTTCGTAATTGGTGAAGAAACGCAGGCCCTTCTCGTCGATCGCCTTGAGCAGCACGATGCGCGAATGCACGCGGCCGCCCGCGTCCACGGTGGAAAGGGTCATGGCCGTGGGTTCGGGGTCGCCGCTGGCCTTGGCCTCGCCAAGGAGGCCGCGGAAGGTGTCGAGGATCTGTGGGGTGAGCATGACGGTGGGCTATGCTGCGGGCATGGAATCCACCGATGCTAGCACGCTGGCCGACACCGTCCTTGGCTGTTTCGAACGCGACGTGGCACGCGCGGAGCAGCCGTTCGTACTCGGCCTCTCCGGGCTGCAGGGCAGCGGCAAGAGCACGCTCGCCGCGCGCCTCATCGATGCGGCGAGGGAGCGGGGCTGGGCTGCCGTGTCCTTGTCGCTGGACGATGTCTACCTCACCCGCGCGGAGCGCGAGGCGCTCGCTGTCGAGGTGCACCCGCTCCTCCGCACGCGGGGCGTGCCGGGCACGCACGATCTTGCCCTGCTCGCTTCGACGCTCTATGCGCTCGCCAAGGCCACGCCCGAAACGCCGATAGCGATCCCGCGCTTCGACAAGGGGCATGACGACCGTTATGACAGCGCGTTATGGCCTGCGATCGCCGAACCGCCGAAGCTCATCGTGCTCGAGGGGTGGTGTCTTGGCGTCGAACCGGCTGCAGATGCATCGGCGCTGGCCGAGCCGGTCAATGCCCTGGAGCGCGACGAAGATCCCGACAGCCGTTGGCGCCAATGGGTCGATGCGCATCTCGCCGAGTACCTGCCGGTCTGGAAGCGCATCGACGCGCTGGTCGTGCTGCAGGCGCCGTCATGGGAGATCGTGGCGACGTGGCGCGCGGAAGCCGAGGCGCCGCTGCGCGAGCGCGGCGAACCGGGCGCGATGGATGGACCGACGCTGACGCGATTCCTCCAGCATTACGAGCGGATCAGCCGCCGCGCGCTGGAGACGCTGCCGGACAAAGCCGACCTGGTTTTCTGTCTCGACGAGCACCGCTCTCCGACCGGCGTAGGAGCGCGCCCTGCGCGCGACATCTTTTGAGGCTTTGAGCAACAGGCCCTGCAGCTTCTCGCTTAAAGGCTGTCGCGCGCAGGGCGCGCTCCTACTCCAGGGCGGCGTAGCCTTTGCGGGAGTCGGGCCACGTGCAGCGGAAACCCGCGGCGCGCAGGCGCGCGTTGGAGAGGCGCTTGTTTCCCACGCCGGCCGGGCCGGGGCCATCAGGCGGCAACGGCGCACCGATCAGCCGGGCGAGGTGATCGTAAAGCTCGTCGATCGGCAGCGGCGTGTCGTCGACGCCAACGTAAACCTGCTCCGGCGATGCCAGATCGAGCAGAAAGGCCAGGGCTGCCGCCGCGTCGTCGACGTGGATGCGGTTGGCATACACCGGCCTCCCTCGCGGCACCGCGGCCTTACCTTCCCGCAAGCGTTCGAACAACTGCGTGCGCCCCGGTCCGTACAGCCCGGCCAGCCGGAGCGACACCCCGCCCACGCCCCGCGAGGCCAGCCAGCGCTCCGCTTCCAGCAGCACGCGGCCATTGAACCCCGGCGGATCCGGTGGCGTGTCCTCGTCGATCCAGGCGCCGCCATGCTCGCCGTAGACAGCGGAAGACGAGACGAAGAGCGTCCGCGACGGCGGCGACGGCAGCGCGTCCAGCAGTTGACGCAGTCCATCCACGAAGACCGCGCGGTATGCCGCTTCATCGCGCGCATCGGGCGACGGCGCGAAAACGACGGCTTCCACCCCAGGCAGGCCGGAAAGCGTCTGCGGACGCGTCAGATCGGCGCGCAGCCAGGTAATGCCATCGCCGCCGGTGGCCTCACCGCGGCGCAGCGCGAAGACCTGGCGGCCTTCCGCCGCCAGCCGCCGCGCCAGCCGGGTGCCGACGTCGCCGGCCCCTGCGACCAGCACCGTCTCGTATCTACGGGAAAGGCTTGTTGCTAGCATGAGCGCGATGAATCCTTCGCCCAACCTGTTCCTCGTCGGCCCCACGGGCGCCGGCAAGACCTCGATCGGACAGCGCCTCGCGGCGCATTACGGCCTGCCCTTCGTCGACCTCGACGTGGAGATCGAGTCGCGCTGCGGCACCACGATCGCCGAGCTCTTCGCGAACGAAGGCGAGGCGGGTTTCCGCGCGCGTGAAAGCGCGCATCTGGACGAGTTTAGTCTGCGCGAAGGTATCGTGCTCGCCACCGGCGCCGGCGCCGTGCTCGATCCGGCCAACCGCGAGATCCTGATGTCCCGCGGCACCGTGCTCATGCTCGGCGTCGACGTGGACGAACAACTGGACCGCCTGCGCCACGACACCGTGCGCCCTATGCTCGCCGGCGGCGACCGCCGCGGCCGCCTGGAAGCGCTGGCCGAACATCGCAACCACCTGTACGAAGAAATCGCGGACCTGATCTTCCGCGGACGCCACGAAAGCGTCGACGATGCCGTTCCCCGCGCCATCGCCCTCCTCGACCGCCACTGGAAACGCAGCTGATGGAAACCTTGCACGTCGACCTCGCGGGTCGCAGCTACCCGATCTGGATCGGCCCCGGCCTGCTCGGCGACGCCGCGCGCTGGCGTGCGCTCATCCGCGGCAGGCACGTGCTCGTCGTGAGCAACACCACCGTCGCCCCGCTTTACCTCGACACGCTGGCGAAAGGTCTCGAAGGCCTGCACTGGTCGTCGTTCCTGCTGGGCGACGGCGAAACGCACAAGACCTTCGCGAACGTGGGCCGCGTGCTGGACGCGCTTGGCCAGCTCGGTGCCACCCGGGACGCCTGCGTCATCGCCCTCGGTGGTGGCGTCGTCGGGGACCTCGCCGGTTTCGCCGCCGCGTGCTGGATGCGCGGCATCGACTTCATCCAGATGCCGACCACCCTCCTGTCGATGGTCGATTCCTCGGTGGGCGGCAAGACCGGCGTGAACCTGCCGGTGGGCAAGAATCTGGCCGGCGCCTTCCACCAGCCGCGCGGCGTGCTGGCCGACATCGA
The DNA here is from genome assembly GCF_056755555.1 of Luteibacter sp. SVR4-7G. Taxonomy (NCBI): domain Bacteria; kingdom Pseudomonadati; phylum Pseudomonadota; class Gammaproteobacteria; order Lysobacterales; family Rhodanobacteraceae; genus Luteibacter; species Luteibacter sp. SVR4-7G. The sequence goes on from NZ_JBPGXO010000045.1 coordinate 21,867, forward strand.
CCTGCTGCGCACGCTGCCGCAGCGCGAATACCGTGCGGGCATGGCCGAAATCGTGAAGGGCGCCGCCATCGGCGATCCCGGCTTCTTCGCCTGGCTGGAAGCGAATGCCGAGGCCCTCGCCGCGCGCGAGCAGGCGCCGCTGATCGAAGCGATCGCGCGCAAGTGCGCGTACAAGGCGGGCGTCGTGTCGCGCGACGAAACCGAGCAAGGTGAACGCGCGCTGCTCAACCTCGGGCACACCTTCGGGCACGCTCTCGAAACCGCCGGCAACTACAGCGAACTGCTCCACGGCGAAGCCGTGGCCGTCGGCATGGTGCTGGCCGCCCGTCTCTCCGAACGGCTCGGCATGGCAGGCCCCGGGGACACGTCCCGCCTGGTCGCGCTGCTCGGCCGCCTCGGCCTGCCCACGGAAACCTCGGGCCAGCACCCAGCCAGCCGTCTGCTGGAGCTGATGAGGCTGGACAAGAAGAACAGCGCCGGGACCCTGCGCCTCATCCTCTGGCGCGGCATCGGCAAGGCCGAGATCGTGTCGGGCGTGCCGGAAGAGGCCGTGCTCGACGTGCTCCGCCCCGGCTGATCCCCACATACTGCGACCCACAACCCGCGACCGCAACCGCAACCGGGATCGGGATCGGGACCGGGACCGGACTGTAGGAGCGCGCCTCGCGCGCGACATCTTTTGAGGCCGCGAGCCGCAGGGCCTGCTGCTCTTTTTTGAGGCCACGAGCCGCAGGGCCTGCTGCTCTGTCGCTAAAAGCCGTCGCGCGCAGGCGCGCTCCTACAATGGCCACGCAGCTTGGCGGCAAACCGCCTACAATAATCGGCCCTGCGCCTGTCACGGATCGCTGATGCGGATCTACCTGCAAACCATGCCCGAAGCGGGGGCGGAGTCGCCCCGTTACGTCCAGATCACGCTGGAGCAGGACCTGCTCGGCGGCTGGACCCTGTACCGCGAGAGCGGCGTGCAGGGCGGCAAGGCCATGCTCAAGCGCGAGGTCTTCGTGGACCACGACGCCGCGCTGGCCGCCTTCACCAAGGCGCGCGACGCCCAGATCAGGAAAGGCTTCAAACTCATGTTCAGCCAGGGCCAGGAGTCGGCGCATGGCCGCTGAGCTCCGCAACGATCGTTTCCTCCGCGCCCTCCGCCGCGAACCCACCGACACTACGCCCCTCTGGGTGATGCGCCAGGCCGGCCGTTACCTGCCGGAGTACCGCGCCACCCGCGCGCGCGCCGGCAGCTTCATGGGCCTTGCGACGAACCCGGAATACGCCTGCGAAGTGACGCTGCAGCCGCTGGAGCGGTTCGAACTGGATGCCGCCATCCTGTTCTCGGACATCCTGACCATTCCCGATGCGATGGGCCTCGGTCTGTCGTTCGAGCAGGGCGAGGGTCCGCGCTTCGCACGTCCGCTGCGCGACGCCGCCGCCATCGAGGCGCTGGCCGTGCCGGACATGGATCGCGAGCTCCGCTATGTGATCGACGCGGTGCGCCTGATCCGCAAGGAACTGGACGGACGCGTTCCGCTGATCGGTTTCTCGGGTAGCCCCTGGACGCTCGCGTGCTACATGGTGGAGGGCGAGGGCTCGCGCGATTTCGCGCGGGTGAAGGCCCTGGCATGGGACCAGCCCGCGCTTGCCCACCGCCTGCTCGACACCGTGGCCCGCTCGGTCGCCGCCTACCTCGTCGCCCAGGCGCAGGCCGGCGCGCAGGCGCTGATGGTGTTCGATACCTGGGGCGGCCTGCTCGGTCCGGGGCCGTTCCGCGAGTTCTCCCTGCGCTACATGGCCCAGGTGGTCGAGGCGCTGAAGGCCGATCCGGCGAGCCGCGACCTGCCGGTGATCCTGTTCTCGAAGGGCGCGGGGTCCCAGCTCGAGGCGCTGGCCGATACCGGCTGTGCGGCGCTCGGCGTGGACTGGACCCTGGACATCGGCGAGGCGCGCCGCCGCGTAGGCAACCGCGTTGCCCTGCAGGGCAACCTGGACCCGGCGGTGCTGCGCGCGTCGCCCGATGTCGTGGCACGCGAAGCGCGCGCGGTGCTGGATGCCTTCGGCAACCACCCGGGCCACGTGTTCAACCTGGGGCACGGCATCACGCCTGAAGTCGATCCGGAGAACGTGAAGGTGCTGGTGGATACCGTGCACGAGCACGGCCGGGCGATCCGCAACGCCTAGGCTCCTCACGCGCGACCCCTGTTCGCCGCGGGAGCTGTAGGAGCGCGCTTGCGCGCGACATCTTTTCGCCGCAGTCGCCACGCTCACGCGCGAGCTTCAGGTCACGGCCTCAAAACATGTCGCGCGCAAGCGCGCTCCTACAACGAAGGGACTGCGGTTGGCGGCGAGCGGTCAGAAGCGGTTGGGACCGGCGATGTGGCACTTCGCCAGTTCGCCGCGGGCGGCGTTCGCGCCGTTGGCGTCGCCGGCCTGCAGGCGCATTTCCACCACGGTCTGCCAGTTGCGGGCGCACAGGCTGCCGGATTTCGGGCCCATCTCGAAGGATTGCTTCGACAGCTTCTCGGCCAGCGGGTAGTCCTGGCGACGGATGGCGATCTCGGCGCGGTCCTGGATGAGTTCCGGGGCTTCCGGGGCAAGCTTCAGCGCCTGCATCAGCTTCGCGTCGGCTTCGTCGTACTTGCCCGCCCGTTCGTCCGCCTGCGCGGCCTGCTCCAGACCCTGCACGCCCGGGTCGCGCAGCGGCGCGACTTCGATCGCGGATTTCTCGCGTTCGCCCGCGGCGCGGACCTGGGCGACGATGTCGTACGTGGGCTTGCTGGGACGAGTGGCCTGCGGCGGAGCGGGCTGGCTGCAGGCAGCGACGAATGCGACGGTGGCAATGGCACAGAAACGAAGGCGATGCATGGGTCAATCCGTAGGATTACTGGGTACTGGGGTCGCCGGCGCAGGCTCGGCATCGCCGCCGAACATACCCTTGAATCGCTGCCAGAAACAGCCCTCCTCCGCTTCCGGCACGTAACCGGACACGAACGGGAACGGGCGGGCCCCTTCGCAGGAGGGGTCGGTGCGCTTGCCCGTCTGCGGATTCACATAGGCCATTTCCAGCCCGTCGCCCAGCGTGGTCGGCAGGGGACGGGTAGGCATCTTGCGGAACAGTTCCTGCCAGACGCGCATGCTGCCGGTGGCGCCGTAGAGGCCGGTGGGCTTGTTGTCGTCGCGGCCCATCCAGACGATGGCGAGACGGTCGCCCGTGAAACCGGCGAACCAGCTGTCACGCTGGCTGTCGCTGGTACCGGTCTTGCCCGCGGCATGCAGCCAGGACAGCCCCGAATTGCCGATGGCCGCGGCGGTGCCGCTGGTGACCACCTGCTGCATGGCCCAGGTGGTGAGCCGGGTGGCCGTCTGGTACTCGCCCTCGCCGCCCTTCACCTCGTAACGCTTGATCGCCTGGCCCTTGGCGTCCATCACGCCGCGCACGGCGACCAGCGGCAGCGCATGGCCGTCGGCGGCGATGTATTCGTACAGCTGGGCGACCTGCAGCGGCGAAAGGTCCACCGCACCGAGGAGCAGCGATGGGCTGGGATTCACGTCCTGCAACCCGAATGACTCGAGGAAGCCCTTGATCCGCGGCACGCCCACCTGCAGGCCCAGGTTCACCGTCGCGAGGTTCCACGAATGGACCAGCGCGTCGAGCATCGGCACCTGGCCATGGATCTCGCGGTCGTCGTTCTGCGGCGTCCACGGCTTGCCGTCCGGCTGGCGCATATTGATCGGCGAGTCGTCCACGATCGAGGCCAGCGACCAGCGGGACGGCTGCGCCAGCGCCACGAGGTAAACCAGCGGCTTCACCAGCGAACCGATCGGCCGGCGCGCGTCCAGCGCTCGGTTGAAGCCCTGCTCGCCCGGATCGCGCGAGCCGACGACGGCGAGCACGCTGCCGTTGGTGGTATCCGTGACGACCGCGGCCGCCTGCGCCGCGGCACCGCGCTTGCCCAGCGCCTTGGCAGTCGTGAGGATCGCCTGCTCCGTATACAACTGCGCCGCGGGATCGAGCGTGGTGAAGATCGAGAGGCTGCCGTCGCGCAGGGCCGCTTCGTCGAAGTCGGCGGTGATCTGCGAGCGGACGAGCTGCATGAACGCGGGGAAGCGGTTGTGCGGCAGCTGGGCGTTCGCGGCAATGCCTAGCGGCGTGGCCTGCGCGGCTTTCGTCTGCGCGTCGTCGAGCAGCCCGGTGTCGTGGAACTGCTGCAGCACGAGGTTGCGCCGCGCCAATGCGCGGTCCGGGTAGCGTCGCGGATCGTAATAGCTCGGCCCCTTGACCAGGCCGATGAGCAGCGCGATCTCCTGCGGGCGCAGGTCTTCGAGACGGCGGCCGAAGAAGAACTCGCCGCCAGCGGCGAAACCGTGCACGGCCTGGTTGCCCTGCTGGCCGAGGAAGACCTCGTTGACGTACGCCTCGAGGATGCGGCCCTTCGAGTAATGCGCTTCCATGAGCAGCGAGAGGATCGCCTCGTTCACCTTGCGCAGCATGTTCTGGCTGCGGTCGAGGAAGAGGTTGCGCACCAGCTGCTGGGTGAGCGTGGAACCGCCCTGCACGGTGTGGCCCGCGCGCAGGTTGGCGAAGGACGCGCGCAGGATCGCCGAGAAATCGAGGCCGATATGGCTCTTGAAGTCGCGGTCCTCGACCGCCTGCAGGCCCTGCACGAGCAGCGGAGGCACGTTTTCGAGGCGGACGATGCGGCGCTCTTCCTGCTGCGCGCCGTACAGGGTGGCGATACGCGCGGGATCCAGGTGGATCGACTTGATCGGCTTGTCGTTCGTGTCGTCGACGACGGATGCGACCTGGCCGTTCGACAGCGACACGCGGATGCGATGCGGCAGCTCGCCGCCGTCCGGTCCCGCATACCCGTGCGAGGCGATGAGGAAGCGCGAGCCGTTCTTCGAATAGCTGCCCTGGATCTTGCCGCCGCCCTCCGTGGTGTAGCCGGCGAAGGTCAGTTCCAGTTCGAGCGCCGCCGGCGTCATCGGCACGCCCTGCGCCAGCGGCAGGGGCCGCGCGTAGACGCGCGTGGGTACCGCGAACACAAGATCGTTGAAGCGATCCTGCAGCCGCGCGTTGAGGATCAGGGTGTAAGGCAGGAGGAAGCCGAACACCAGGCCCATCAGCAGCCAGAAAGGAATGCGGAGCCAGGGCCAGCTGGTGCGCAGGAAGGAGCCGAGACGATTCAGGAAAGCCAACGCGGGGAGGTCCTGGGGAAGAGACGTGCGAGGGATGATAGGGGCACTCTCCCGGCGCCCATCTGAACGGATGCTGGCAAAGCGGTGGCGCTGGCGGTCAGGCGCCCGGGTACCAGGTTCCGGGAACCGGCTGGAACGGACGCGGATGCACCCCCAGGACGCGCTCCAGTTCGCCATTGTCGGCGATCAGGTCGCTATCGAGGCGGTCGACGGGCCCACGCAGGGCCGGCAGGGCACGGGCGGCGACCCGGAGCGCGAAGCGCGGAACAGGTACCGGCACGGTGGGCCCGCCCGCGCTGCGCCGGGCCCGCCGGAACATTTCCGCCACGCTCATGCGCTCGCCACCGCCTATCGGGAACGTGCGCCCTCGCGCGAACGGCGACGCGAGGGCGGCCATGATCGCCACGGCGATGTCGTCGGCGTGCACCGGCTGCCGCTGCCCGCGGCCCGACGGAATCGGGAAGATCCCTCGCCGCCGGGCCGCATGGACGATGGGTGTCAGGCTCTTGTCCTCGCCCGCGCCATAGATCAGCGTGGGGCGAAACAGGGTCCACGGCATGCCGCGGGAGGCACAGGTGGCGATCAAGGTGGTTTCCGCATCGCGCAGGCGGCGCGAGAGGTCGCGCTCCGTCGGGATGTCCGAATCCCGCTTGGTCTCGGCGCTCATCGACGAGGTGGCGAGGATATGCGGTGTACCGGCGAGGCGGGTCGCCGACAGCCAGGGGGCGAGGTGGTCCAGCGGCCCGAGGCTGACCACCGCGCGCAGCGGCGGAAGGTCGGGCATCGCATCGGGCAGCCCTCCGAGCAGCCAGCGCGGGTCGGCGGGCCGGGCCTGCCTGCTCAGGGCCTGGTAATCGATGCCCTGCGCGGTAAGCCGGGGCAACAGGAAGCGGCCGATCTGGCCGGACGCCCCGATGACCAGCACCGTCATGCCGCCACTCAACGTCCCGTCGCGATGCGCTCGTAGGCGCTTTGCAGCCGCGGGTCGTCCGGGGCGTAGCGGCGGGCGCGCTCAAGGGCCTGGAAGGCGCCCTGGCGATCGCCCTGCCCCGCGCGCTGGAGCGCGCTGTCGATCCACGCGCTGCCGAGGCGATGGCGCAATTCGCCTTGCGTGGCGTCGCCGGGGGCGAGGTCGGACAGGGTTGAATATAGGTTCTCGGCACGCTGCACGTTCCCGTTCGCGACGGCCTGCTGCATCTGCTTCTCCACCTGGGTGGGCAGGCCCTGCAGGCCGGCACGGGCGGCGGGATCGTTGCCGTCGATGGCGAGCGCGTTGCGATAGAGGTCGTAGGCGCTGTCACCGGGCGGATCCATGATGTCGCCCCGGGCCGTCGCCGCCTGCGCCCTGCGGACGAGATCGGCCACCTTCGCCTTCTGCTCCGGGCTCACGGCCATCGACGCTTCGGGCACGGCATCGCCCCCGGCAGCGCGGACGCCGTCGTCGGCCGCGGCAGGCCTCGTTTCGCCGCCGCCGATGCGCGCACGCGCGGCCGCCAGTTCGGCGGACTTCGGCGCGAGCTTCGCGGCTCGGTCGAGCAGCCGCGTGGCCTGGGCATCGTCTTCGCTGTCGATCGCGGCATTCGCCTGCACGATGAGCGCCTGGGCGACGCGGCCGAGTCCGGCCTTCGCATCGGCATTGTCGGGGTCCGCCGCGAGCGCGGCCTGGAAACGGGCGAGCGCGTTGTCGTCGCCGTCACCGACGAAACGGCCGGCGCGCAAGGCTTCGTTGCCCTGCTGCACGAGTGCCGCGACGGCCTGGCCGTCCTGCTTTTTCGTCTCCGCCAGCGCGGCGCGCAGCGACGGAAGATCGCCGTAACCCGGCACCAGGATGGCGATCCGGTCGACGATGGCGTTCGCCTTCGCCTTGTCGTTGGCGGCGATCGCCTGGCGCGCCTGCGCCGCGAGCGCATCGCCGACCTTGTCGAGACCGCGCGCCGCCACGGCATTGGATTTGTCCGCGTCGAGCACGCGCCGGTACAACGCGCCGGCACCGTCGTCGCCGTCGAGCTTGCCGGCAGCGAAAGCCTTCTGCGCCTGGTCGATCAGGGCTTCGGTATGGTTCTCGGGATTGCGCGCCTGGGAGAGGCGCTGGGAGAGTCGTTCCACGTCGCTGCCGCCGCCAAGCAGCTCGCGCGCCGTGTTGAGCGCGGCCTCGGCCTCGTCGAGCCGGCCGGCGTTGAGCGCCGCATCCGCTTTCGCGACCTCGGCAAGGCCAACGCGGCGCAGGCCGTCCCGGGCCTGGTCGCTGTCGGGCTGCTGGTCGCGTGCTTTTTCGAAGAGCTCACGCGCGCTGTCGCCGTTCGTGCCGTCCAGGTTGCCTGCGTCCAGGGCACGGTTGGCCTGGGCGAGCGTGTCGTTCAACTCCGTGGCGGGCAGCATGTTGCGCAGACGGTCCTGCTGCAACCACAAGCCCGTGACCGCGCCGATCAGCACCAGCACGAGGACGGGAATGAGCCAGCCGCGCTTGCGCGGCGCCCGCGCTGGCGGAGGTGCCGGCGTGGCGCGACGGCGCGGTTCGTCCACGACGATGTGAGGCAGGCCGTCGTCGGCCGGCGGCGTCGGCCGGTCGAGGTCGTCGAGCCGGCCCAGGGTCGGCTCGGTGCGTCCGCGCGAGTCGCGGTCGTTGTTGTCTCTGCGTCCGCTCATGGGGTTGGATCGTCCATAGGAGCGTCGCAGCTTAACATTCGGGCGTGAACGGCCGTTGTAGGCCGCCTCACAGCTCCACGCGTATCCGGCCGGCCGCGCGCTTCGCCTTCGCCAGCGCTTCCTCGACGGTCGGCGCACGGGCCAGGGTCACCGCCATGCGCCGTCGGCCGCGCACCTCCGGCTTGCCGAAGATCCGGAGCATCGTGCCCGTTTCGGCGAGCGCCTCGGCTACGCCGTGGTACCTGGGAGCCGTCCCCTCACCCTCGACCAGCACGGCGCAGGACGCGGCGGGCGCGAACAGGTGGATCTCAGGCACCGGCAGGCCGAGGATCGCGCGGGCGTGCAGCGCGAACTCGGACAGGTCCTGCGAGATCAGCGTGACCAGGCCGGTGTCGTGCGGCCGTGGGCTCACCTCGGAAAAGATCACCTCGTCGCCGCGCACGAAGAACTCGACGCCGAACACCCCGCGTCCGCCAAGCGCGGCGGTGATCGCGTCGGCCTGGCGCTCGGCCGCTGCGCGCGCGGCGTCGCTCATCGCTTGCGGCTGCCAGGATTCGCGGTAATCGCCTTCTTCCTGGCGGTGGCCGATCGGCGCGCAGAACGACACGCCATCGCGATGGCGCACCGTGAGCAGCGTGATCTCGTAGTCGAAATCCACGAAGCCCTCGACGATCACGCGCCCCTTGCCCGCCCTGCCTCCGGACTGCGCGTATTCCCACGCCGCGTCGGCTTCCTCACGGCGGCGCACGACGCTCTGCCCCTTGCCCGACGAACTCATCACCGGCTTCACCACGCAGGGCGTGCCGAGCGCCTCGATAGCAGCAAGGAAGCTGTCGCGGTCGTCGCAGAAGCGGTACGGCGAGGTGGGCAGGCCGAGTTCCTCCGCGGCCAGGCGGCGGATGCCCTCGCGGTCCATGGTGAGCCATGCGGCTTTCGCCGTCGGGATCACTTTGAGCCCTTCCCTTTCCATCTCGACGAGGGTAGGCGTATGGATGGCTTCGACCTCGGGCACCACGAGATCGGGCTTTTCCTGCTCGATCACCGCACGCAACGCAGCGCCGTCGAGCATGTCCACGACGTGGCTGCGATGCGCCACCTGCATCGCCGGCGCGTTCTCGTAGCGATCCACGGCCACGACTTCCACCGCGAAGCGCTGCAGTTCGATGGCGACCTCCTTGCCGAGTTCGCCCGAGCCCAGCAGGAGCACCTTGAAGGCGGTAGGGGTGTGCGGCGTGCCGAAAGTCATCACTGAAAGGGTCCTGGGAAGTGTCGGCCCCGATTCTAGCGGCCGCGCGCCGCGGCGCGCGCCACCCGCTCGTGACCAACGGGGGACTTGACTCGCGCCGCGAACGTGATGTGATGGAGCCGTCCCCAACAATCCGGAAGTACGCTCATGAGACGCTTTCTTGCCGTCCTCGCCGTACTGTGCGCCATTCCCGCCGCTTCCATGGCGGAAGAGCGCTGGATGACCGTACTCCTGGATGGACGCAAGGTGGGCAGCCTGCAGATCGACCGCCAGGTCCAGGCCGGCAAGGTCGTCACCTGGCAGGTGCTGGACTTCCGCATGACCCGCTCGCGCACGCCCATGACCTTGCGGACGGAACTGCGCTCCACCGAGTCCGAGTCGGGCAATCCCCTCGCCTTCTACGCCAGCACGCGCATGTCCTCACAGGAAAACCTGGCGAGCGGGGAGGTGCGTGCCGATGGCATGTTCCAGGTGGCGAACACCGTCGGCGGGCAATCCAAGATCAACCTGCTGATCTGGCCGACCGGCGCAACGCTCGCCGAGGGGCAGAGGCTGGCCATGGTGGCCCAGGGCTTCAAGGCGGGCACGGTCTACCGTCTGCGCAATTTCGATTCGGTCAGGCAGCAGGTCGCGAACGTGGACGTGGAGGTCGTCGGCGACGAGGTGGTCGCCATGCCGGACGATACGAGGGAGACGCTCCACCACCTCCGGCAGTCGATCGTCAATGCGAAAACCGATCAGTCCGTGGACATCTGGGTCGACGACAACGGCTTCATCCGCCGCAGCCTTGCGCCGCTGCTGGGCTTCCGGTTGGAAATGGCCGCGTGCAGCGAAGCGTGCGCGCAGGCTCCCAACCAGGACATCGACCTCCTCCGCGCCGCGATGATTTCTTCGCCGCGCCCCATGGTGGCGGCGCTTCGCGTGGCGCCCGTCCGCTACACGATCACGGTGCGCGGCGCCGGCCCCGATCCTTTCATCGAAACCGACGAACAGGTGGTGCGGCCGATAGGCGATGGCGTCTATATCGTGGACGTCGGCTTCGGCATGCGGCATGGCGACGAACTGGGGCCGCTTCCCGAAGACACCGAACCGAATGCCTGGGTGCAGTCCGAAAGCCCTGAAATCCTCGCGCTGGCAAGGCAGGCGGTGGGTGACGCCAGGACCGACCTGCAGCGCATGCGCAGGCTGCGCTCCTTCCTTTCCGACTACATCAATGCAAAGGGACTCGACGTGGGCTATGCCTCGGCGCTGGAAACGGTGGCGACGCGGCGTGGCGACTGCACCGAGCATGCCGTGCTGCTGACGGCGATGGCGCGGTCGCTGGGCATCCCCGCGCGCGTCGTGACCGGCATCGTGTATGCCGAACGCATGGGCGGAGCTACCCGGGTCTTCGTACCGCATGCATGGACGCAGGCCTGGATCGACGACCGCTGGATCAGCTTCGATTCCGCGCAACGCCGCTTCGACTCGTCGCACATTGCCCTGGGCACCGGCAGTGGCGAACCCTGGCGGTTCTTCTCCGCCATGAACGTGCTGAACCGGATCCGCATAGACCGCGCCATTCCCGGGTCGAACCTGATGGACATGCCGGCCCCCAGTGACGCGTCGGGGCCGCCTCCCGGCGGGCGCGGGGCACCCTGACCCGGCCCCCCCGGCTAGAAAAATTGATATCATAATGATATCTTGACCCCTCCATACCAGGGGTCCATCCGCCATGAACGAACGATCCTCGCCGTCGCTGCCGGGTATTCCGTCCCTCATCGCGTTCATCGTCCTGATCCTGCTGGTGGCGGGAGGGATCGTGACCACGGTGGTGCGTGAGGGTCAGCCCCTGGCCGCCTCCGGCATCGTGCTGGTCCCGATTTTTGCCTTCCTTGCCAAAGGCTTTTTCCAGGTCCAGCCGAACCAGGGCCAGGTCATGCAGCTGTTCGGCAAGTACGCTGGCACGGAGCGCCGGGAAGGCCTCCGCTGGACCAATCCTTTCTATACGCGCCGTCCGGTGAGCCTGCGCGTACGCAACTTCGAAAGCAGCCGGCTGAAGGTCAACGACAACGATGGCAACCCGATCGAGATAGCGGCGATCGTGGTCTGGCAGGTGGTGGACACCGCCGAGGCCGTGTTCTGCGTGGACGACTACGAGAACTTCGTGCAGATCCAGAGCGAATCCGCACTGCGGCAGATGGCGCAGAGCTATGCCTACGACGCGCACGACGACTCGAAGCCTTCGCTGCGCAGCCATGGCGAAGAGATAAACAATCATCTCCGCCAGGAAATCGAGGCGCGCCTGCAGAAGGCCGGCGTGCAGGTGATCGAAGCCCGCATCAGCCACCTCGCCTACGCGCAGGAGATCGCCCAGGCCATGCTGCAGCGTCAGCAGGCCAGCGCCATCGTCGCGGCACGCGCGCGCATCGTCGACGGCGCGGTAGGCATGGTCGCCATGGCGCTGGACCAGCTCCGCGCGCAGGGCGTGGTGGAGCTGGACGAGGAGCGCAAGGCCGCCATGGTCTCCAACCTGCTGGTGGTCCTCTGCGGCGACCGCGCCACGCAGCCGGTGGTCAACGCCGGCACGCTGTATAGCTGAATCCCGCGTGCCGGCCGAGAAAAAAGCCTATCCGCTGCGCATCAGCGCAGCCGTCCTCGAAGCCATGCAGGCATGGTCGGAGGACGAGCTGCGCTCGCTCAACTCGCAGATCGAATACGTGCTGCGCGATGCACTGCGTCGCACGGGGCGGCTGAAGCCGCGGAAGGTGGAGGCGGTGGAAGATCCTGGGGAGTCGTGAGGGATCGCGGGATCGCGCTCTCGCGTTTGTGCTGCGGGTTTGAGTACCCACACGTCGGTGCGCCAGCTCCTAGGGTCGGCCTCAAAAGATGTCGCGCGCAGGCGCGCTCCTACAT
>NZ_JBPGXO010000046.1:0-30184 GCF_056755555.1 Luteibacter sp. SVR4-7G
AGATGTGTATAAGAGACAGGCCCAACGCAGACCGACGACTGTCGGCTTTACAATTCAAGATTTCCGGTAATTCGGATATCGGTGCACTCTCAAGGGTTTTTCTTATGAGCATGACTGATCCCATCGCCGATCTGTTTACGCGCATCCGCAATGGCCAGGCCTCTGGCAAGTCGGTTGTCCGTATGCCGTCGTCGAAGATGAAGCTGGCGCTTGCCAAGCTTCTGCAGAACGAAGGCTATGTCCTGGACGCGCGTACCGCCGACGAAGCGGGCAAGCCGGTCCTCGAGATCAAGCTGAAGTATTTCGAAGGCCGTCCGGCCATCGAGTCCATTTCCCGTGTCAGCCGTTCCGGTCTCCGCGTCTACCGCGGCAAGGATGAGCTGCCGAAGGTCCTCGGCGGCCTGGGTATCTCGATCATCTCGACTTCCGCCGGTCTCCTGACCGACGCGCAGGCCCGTGCCAAGGGTCTGGGCGGCGAAGTCATCGGCCAGGTGGCGTAAGGAGTCCCGACATGTCACGTGTAGCCAAGAAGCCCATCACCCTCCCGAAGGGCGTCGAACTTTCGGTCGCCAACGGCACCGTCACCGTCAAGGGCCCGAAGGGCACCCTGACCACGCATGAACTGCCGGGCGTCACGTTCCAGCAGGAAAACGGCGTGGCGAACATCGTTCTCGCCGACGGCGCCGACGACAAGTTCGGCGGTACCGCCCGCGCCATCGTCGCCAACATGGTCCACGGCGTCGCCAACGGCTTCGAGAAGAAGCTCGAGCTCGTCGGCGTGGGTTACCGCGCCCAGCTCACCGGCAAGTCCGTCAACCTGTCGCTGGGTTATTCGCACCCGGTCGTGTTCGACGCGCCGGAAGGCATCACCATCGAAGTCCCGACGCAGACGGAAGTCCTCATCAAGGGCGCCGACAAGCAGCTGGTGGGCCAGGTGGCAGCCAAGATCCGCGCGTTCCGTTCGCCGGAGCCCTACAAGGGCAAGGGTGTCCGCTACGCCGGCGAGACGATCATCCTGAAGGAAGCCAAGAAGGCCTAATCGGCCTATCCGCTTCCTGGAGACGAGACGATGAACAAGAACGAATCCCGCCTGCGCCGCGCCAAGTCGACCCGCGCCCACATCCGTGAGCTCGGCGCCGCCCGCCTCAGCGTGCATCGCACCGGTCAGCACATCTACGCCCAGGTCTTCGCGCCGAACGGCACCGTCGTGGCAGCCGCCTCGACCGTGCAGAAGTCGGTCGCCGAAGGCCTCAAGAGCAAGAAGAACGTCGAGGCCGCCAGCACCGTCGGCCGCATCGTCGCCGAGCGCGCCAAGGCCGCCGGCATCGAGGCCGTCGCGTTCGACCGCTCGGGTTTCCGTTATCACGGTCGCATCAAGGCTCTTGCCGAAGCGGCGCGTGAGGCCGGCCTCAAGTTCTAAGAGGCGTCAGGCCACGGCATCGGCCCTCCGGGGCCGGTGCCGCCCGATGTAACTACAACTCCAAGCGGCGACCGAGCCGTAAACAGAAGTCCCGGATCATCCGGGCCGACAGAGAAAAGAGATGTCCTCGACAGATCGCGAAAATTCGGACGGCATGCTTGAAAAGCTGATCGCCGTCAACCGCGTGGCCAAGACCGTCAAGGGTGGCCGCCAGATGAGCTTCACCGCGCTGACCGTGGTCGGCGACGGCGAGGGTCGCGTCGGTTTCGGTTATGGCAAGGCCCGTGAAGTGCCGGTCGCCATTTCCAAGGCCATGGAACGCGCCCGCCGCAACATGGTGAGCATCGAACTGAACAACGGCACGCTGTGGTACGCCATCAAGGCCAACCACGGTGCGGCCCGCGTCTTCATGCAGCCCGCTTCCGAGGGTACCGGCGTCATCGCCGGCGGTGCCATGCGCGCCGTGCTCGAAGTGGTCGGCGTGAAGAACGTCCTTGCGAAGGCCGTCGGCTCGCGCAACCCGATCAACCTCGTCCGCGCGACGATCAAGGGTCTGCAGGCCGTCGCCTCGCCGAAGCGCATCGCCGCCAAGCGTGGCAAGACGATCGAAGAGGTGCTGGGCAATGGCTAAGAAGAACGAAACCGCTGCCGCCGCCGGCACCGTGCGCGTGCGCCTGGTCAAGGGCCTGCGCGGCGTACAGGGTCGTCATCGCCTGAGCGTCAAGGCCCTCGGCCTGAACAAGCTCAACGATGTGCGCGAACTGAAGGATAGCCCCCAGGTCCGTGGCCTCATCAACACGGTCTACTACCTGGTCCGGGTCGAGGAGTAAGCATCATGCGTCTTAACGACATCAAGCCCGGCAAGGGCGCCCGCAAGACCCGCACCCGCGTCGCCCGCGGTATCGGTTCCGGCCTCGGCAAAACCGCCGGCCGCGGCCACAAGGGTCAGCACGCCCGTGCCGGTAACACGCACCGCGTCGGTTTCGAAGGCGGCCAGATGCCGCTGCAGCGTCGCCTGCCGAAGGTCGGCTTCCGCTCGCTGAAGAAGGCCGATACGGAACAGGTCATGCTGTACCAGCTGGCTTCGGTGAAGGCCGATACCATCGACCTGATCGCTCTGCACGCTGCCGGCCTCGTGTCCAGCCGCGCCAAGAAGGTCAAGGTCGTCCTGAAGGGCGAAATCACCCGTGCGGTGAAGCTCTCGGGCGTGCTTGCGACGGCCGGCGCCAAGGCGGCCATCGAAGCCGCCGGCGGCAGCGTGGAGTAATCAAGTGGCTGCAGCGCAGGGCACAACGCTCGGCTCGCTGGGCAAACTGACGGAACTGCGTCAGCGCATCTTTTTCCTTATCGGTGCGCTGATCGTCTTCCGCCTCGGTTCGTTCATTCCCGTCCCGGGCGTGAACCCCGAGGCGATGACGAGCCTGGTCGAGGGCGGTGGCGGTCTGCTGAACATGGTCAACATGTTCTCCGGTGGTTCGCTGTCCCGCTTCTCGGTATTCGCTCTCGGTGTGGTGCCGTACATCTCGGCGTCGATCGTGGTGCAGATGATGGGCTCGGTCATCCCGTCGCTCCAGGCGCTGCGCAAGGAAGGCGAGGCGGGTCGTCGCAAGATGACCACGTACACGCGTTTCGGCACGGTCGGACTGGCGGCATTCCAGGCTTTCGGCATCGCCGTGGCCCTGCAGAAGCAGGTTGCCGCTGGTGGCGCGCCGGTCGTCTACATGCCGGGCGCCGGCTTCGTCCTGGCATCGGTCGTCGGTCTCACCGCCGGCACGATGTTCCTGATGTGGCTGGGCGAGCAGATCACCGAGCGGGGTATCGGCAACGGCATCTCGATGCTGATCTTCGCCGGCATCGTCGCGGGGCTTCCGGCGGCGATCGTCCACACGCTGAGCATGGCGAACAACGGTGAGCTGTCGGTCCTGAAGCTGCTGATGGTGCTCGTGGTGATCCTGGCGGTGACGGCCTTCGTGGTGTTCATGGAGCGCGCCCAGCGGCGCATTACCGTGAACTATGCGAAGCAGGGCAGCCAGCGTCAGTTCCAGCGCCAGACCTCGCACCTGCCGCTGAAGATCAACATGTCGGGCGTGATCCCGCCGATCTTCGCGACCAGTCTGCTGCTTTTCCCCGCGACCGCGGCGACCTGGTTCGGCTCCGCCCACCAGTCCCGCTGGCTGCAATGGCTGACCACGGCGCTGAGCCCGGGTGAGCCGGTCCACGACATCGTGTTCGCGGTGCTGGTGATCGGTTTCGCCTTCTTCTATACGGCGATCGTGTTCAACTCGCAGGAAACGGCCGATAACCTCAAGCGTTCGGGTGCGCTGATTCCGGGCATCCGTCCGGGTCGCGCCACGGCGGACTACATCGATGGCGTCATGACCCGGCTTACCGGTGTTGGCGCGATTTACATCGTCCTGGTCTGCCTGGTGCCCACGTTCATGCAGAACGCCTGGCACGTCCCGTTCTATTTCGGCGGCACGTCGCTGCTGATCGTGGTGGTGGTGGTGATGGACTTCACGGCTCAGGTCCAGGCCCATCTCGTCAGCCACCAGTACGAGAGTCTGCTCAAGAAGTCGAATCTCCGCCGCAGCTGAGACGCGGTGGGGCCCCACACGGGGAGGCCGCGGGGTGTCAAGCCCCGCAGGACTTCCAGTTTAGGTTAATAACGGTTAGAATTGCGCGTTTACCGCGCACGAAACGCATCGGAGACAGTACATCATGGCGCGCATCGCGGGTGTCAATTTGCCGGTCCAGAAGCATGTCTGGGTCGGCCTGCAGAGCATTTATGGAATCGGCCGGTCGCGGGCCAAGAAGGTCTGCGTCGACGCGGGCGTGGTCGCAACCACCCCGATCAAGTCGCTGAGCGAAGGCGAGGTCGAGAAGATCCGCGCCGAAGTCGCGAAGTACACGGTCGAAGGCGACCTCCGCCGCGAAATCGGCATGGCGGTCAAGCGTCTTATGGACCTCGGTTGCTACCGTGGCCTGCGCCATCGTCGCGGCCTGCCGGTGCGCGGCCAGCGCACGCGTACCAACGCCCGTACCCGCAAGGGTCCGCGTCGTCCGATCAAGAAGTAACGGAACCGATTATGGCTAAGCCGGTCAAGACCAAGAAGAAGATCAAGCGCGTCGTCACGGATGCCGTGGCCCACGTGCAGGCTTCTTTCAACAACACCATCGTCACGATCACCGACCGTCAGGGCAACGCCCTGTCGTGGGCGACGGCTGGCGGCGCGGGTTTCCGCGGCTCCCGCAAGTCCACCCCGTTCGCTGCCCAGGTCGCCGCCGAAAAGGCCGGCCGCGCAGCGGGCGACTACGGTGTGAAGACCGTGGAAGTGCGCATCAAGGGCCCCGGCCCGGGCCGCGAGTCGGCCGTGCGCTCTCTGAACGCGTTGGGCTACAAGGTGCTCAACATCATCGACGTCACGCCGATTCCGCATAACGGCTGCCGTCCCCCCAAGAAGCGTCGCGTCTAAGGAGCATAACCATGGCCCGTTATCGTGGAGCTACCTGCAAGCTGGCGCGTCGTGAAGGTGCCGACCTCGGTCTGAAGAGCCCGGCTCGCGCGCTTGATTCCAAGTGCAAGCTCGAAAACAAGCCCGGCCAGCATGGCGCCAACAAGCGCGCCCGCCTGTCCGACTATGCCGTGCAGCTGCGTGAGAAGCAGAAGGTCAAGCGCATCTACGGCGTGCTTGAGCGTCAGTTCAGCAACTACTACACCAAGGCTTCGACCCAGAAGGGCAACACGGGTGAAAACCTGCTGCGCCTGCTGGAAAGCCGTCTCGACAATGTCGTCTACCGCATGGGTTTCGCGGTCACCCGCGCCCAGGCTCGCCAGCTCGTGGCCCACAAGTCCGTCACGGTCAACGGTAAGAAGGTCAACGTGCCTTCGTACCACGTCCGTCCGGGCGACGAGGTCTCGCTGACCGAGAAGGCCCGTACGCAGTTGCGCGTGCAGGAAGCGGCGACGATCTACGACACGATGGACCTGCGTCCGTCGTGGGTCGAGGTCGACAGCAAGAAGTTCGCGGGCACGTTCAAGGCCGTCCCGGATCGTGGCGATCTGCCGGCCGATATCAATGAAGCCCTGATCGTCGAGCTTTACTCGAAGTAATCCACCGGAGCCTTGCATGGCAGTTTCGTCAACTAGTGTGCTGCGGCCTCGTGGCCTCAGCGTCGAGCAGCTTGGAGCGAACCGCGCGAAGGTGGTAGTCGAGCCGCTCGAGCGTGGTTTCGGCCACACCCTGGGCAACGCGCTGCGCCGCGTGCTGCTCTCTTCGATCCCGGGCAGCGCCATCGTCGAGGTCGAAATCGACGGCGTGCTGCACGAGTACACCACCCTTGAAGGCCTGCAGGAGGACGTGATCGAAGTCCTGCTGAACCTGAAGGACGTCGCCATCCGCCAGCATACCGGTGACGAAGTCACCCTGACGCTGGCCAAGAAGGGCAAGGGCGTGGTCACCGCAGGCGACATCGCGGTCGACCACTCCGTCGAGATCGTCAACCCGGAGCATGTGATCTGCCACCTCACCAAGGACGTGGCCCTGAACATGCGCCTGAAGGTGCGTCGCGGCGTCGGTTACCAGCCGGCCAGCGCGCGTCAGCATCCGGATGACGAGACGCGGCCGATCGGCCGCCTGCAGCTCGACGCGTCCTTCGCGCCGGTCCTGCGCGTGGCTTACGAAGTGGACGCGGCTCGTGTCGAGCAGCGCACCAACCTCGACAAGCTCGTGCTCGACATCGAGACGAATGGCACCATCGGCGCCGAAGACGCGGTCCGCAAGGCCGCGGAAATCATCAACGACCAGCTGTCGGTCTTCGGCGATTTCTCGCGCCGCGAGAACGATTCGACCAAGGCGGAGAAGGGCGGTTTCGATCCGCTGCTGCTGCGCCCGATCGACGATCTCGAACTGACGGTCCGTTCCGCCAACTGCCTCAAGGCCGAGAGCATCTACTACATCGGCGACCTGGTCCAGAAGACCGAGGTCGAGCTGCTGAAGACGCCGAACCTGGGCAAGAAGTCGCTGACGGAAATCAAGGACGTGCTGGGCGGGCGTGGTCTCGCGCTCGGCATGAAGCTCGAGAACTGGCCGCCGCCGGGCCTGTCCCACGGCATGCAGCTGGGCTGAAGTTCCACGGGGCGATCGTTCTTCGATCGCCCCGATCCTTTGTTCCAACCGGTGGATGCCTCGGCATTTCCTCCGGAATTCCAGAACGGTCCGCAGAGGCCGTGCTCTTATAACGAGGCGTTCTTACAGCCTCGAAAAGCGGGTAACCGCGGAAAACCGGATCATCCTGGCCGGTTTTTCATAACAACAGACCTTAGAGAGTAAACGCCATGCGCCACCAGAAATCCGGTCGCAAGCTCAACCGCACGAGCAGCCACCGCGAAGCGATGTTCAAGAACATGGCTTCGTCGCTGATCAAGCACGAGCTTATCCGCACCACCCTTCCCAAGGCGAAGGAACTCCGTCGCGTCGCCGAGCCGCTCATCACGCTCGCCAAGACCGACGGCGTCGCCAACCGCCGCCTCGCTTTCTCGCGCCTGCGCGACAAGCAGGCCGTCGGCAAGCTCTTCGTCGAGCTGGGTCCTCGCTACCGCGAGCGTCCCGGCGGCTACCTGCGCATCCTCAAGTGCGGCTTCCGTCCGGGCGACAACGCCCCGATGGCCTACGTCGAACTGGTGGATCGCCCGGCCAAGACGGAAGCCGTCGACGCCGAGTAAGTCCTCCGGCTTGATCGAACAGGAAACCCGGCCGGGCAACCCGCCGGGTTTTCTTTTGCCCCCACCCCCGTAGGAGCGAGCCCCGCGCGCGCTGAGCCTTTGTAGGAGCGCGCCTTGTGCGCGACGCCGTTCGCGAACCTCCTCGGGGCTGGCGCGCCAGCTCGCAGGCTCCGCGAAAAGCCGTCGCGCGCAAGCCGCGCTCCTACAAAGTTGCAAACGTAACCTCGGCCAAGGACTTACAACTGCTTCCACAAAGCGTTAACGTGGGTGTCCCGCACCGCAGCATCCCTCGCATGAGCTTCCTTCGTACCTGGTCGTTCCGCACGCGTTACCTCGCCGGCTTCCTTGTCTGCGCAGGCCTCATGGCGTTTGCGCTGTATGCGCAGTACGTCATGCACCTCGACCCGTGCCCGCTATGCATCTTCCAGCGCATCGCGGTGTGCTTCATGGGGCTGTTCTTCCTGGCCGGCGGATTGCACGCGCCGCGTCGCCTGGCCGGTCGCGTCGTCTACGCCGTTCTCATCGCGTTGGGCGGACTCTGGGGCATCGCCACGGCGGGCCGCCACCTCTGGCTCCAGTCGTTGTCCCCGGACCAGGTGCCGGCCTGTGGCCCCGGCCTCGGCTACCTGTTCGACGCGTTCCCGTTCACCAAGATGTTGAAACTCGCCTTCACCGGTTCCGGCGAATGCGCCAAGGTCGAGCCCATCCTGGGCATCCCCATGCCGGGCTGGACCCTGTTCTGGTTCGTCGTCCTCATCGTCTGGGCCTTCCTGGCCGTCCGCCGTTCCGTTCGTTGACTTTCCCCACGCAGGCAGCACCGTCATGCAACACTCCCTCAAAGCCGTAACTTCCCCGTCCTCCGACTGGACGCCGGGATCGTGGCGCTCGAGGACCGCCCTGCAGCAGCCCACGTATGAGGATGCCGCCGAGCTCGCGCGCTCGCTCGAGCAGCTCGGCGAGCTGCCGCCGCTGGTCACCTCCTGGGAGATCCTGGCGCTGAAGCAGCGCATCGCCGAGGCACAGGAAGGCGAGCGGTTCCTGCTCCAGGGCGGCGACTGCGCGGAAAGCTTCGCCGATTGCAGCAGCCCGATCATCTCCAACCGCCTGAAGGTCCTGTTGCAGATGAGCCTGGTGCTCGTGCACGGCCTGAAGAAGCCCGTGCTGCGCGTGGGCCGCTTCGCAGGGCAGTACGCGAAACCGCGTTCGGCCGACACGGAGACGCGTGACGGCGTGACCTTGCCCGCCTTCCGCGGCGACCTGGTGAACAGCCCGGACTTCACCCCGGAGGCACGCCGCGCGGATCCGCAGCGCCTCATCAAGGCGCATGCCCGCTCGGCGATGACGATGAATTTCGTTCGCGCGCTGATCGACGGCGGTTTTGCCGACCTGCACCATCCGGAATACTGGGACCTGGCGTGGGTGGAGCATTCGCCGCTGGCCGCCGAATACAGGCGCATGGTCGCCAGCATCGGCGATTCGCTGCGTTTCATGGAGACCCTGGCCGGACAGTCGATCTCCAGCTACTCGCGCGTGGACTTCTACACCTCGCACGAAGCCTTGCTGCTGCACTACGAGGAAGCGCTGACCCGGCAGGTTCCGCGCCAGGACGGCTGGTTCAACCTGTCCACGCATTTCCCCTGGATCGGCATGCGCACGGCGGCGCTCGATGGCGCGCACACGGAATACTTCCGCGGCATCCGCAATCCGATCGCGGTCAAAGTGGGCCCGACGGTGCAGCCGGACGACCTGCTGCGCCTCATCGACGTGCTCAACCCGAACGAAGAGCCAGGTCGCCTGACCCTGATCCATCGCATGGGCAACGACAAGATCGCGACCCAGCTGCAGCCATTGCTCGAAGCGGTGAAGCGCGAAGGCCGCCGCGTGCTGTGGGTGGCCGATCCGATGCACGGCAACACCGAGAGCACGAGCAACGGGTACAAGACCCGCCGCTTCGCGAACATCGCCGGCGAACTCGACCAGGCCTTCGACATCCACGCCGCGGCGGGCACGCGCCTGGGCGGTGTGCACCTGGAACTGACGGGCGAGAACGTCACCGAATGCCTCGGTGGCGCGCGTGGCCTCGTGGAGCAGGACCTCAACCGCGCATACAAGTCGATGGTGGATCCACGCCTCAACTACGAGCAGTCGCTCGAGCTGGCCATGCTGATC
This sequence comes from Luteibacter sp. SVR4-7G, assembly GCF_056755555.1. NCBI lineage: Bacteria > Pseudomonadati > Pseudomonadota > Gammaproteobacteria > Lysobacterales > Rhodanobacteraceae > Luteibacter > Luteibacter sp. SVR4-7G. The sequence goes on from NZ_JBPGXO010000046.1 coordinate 9,312, forward strand.
GTAAGAAAGTCAGGTGGCATGATCTGAGGTCGCCCCTGCGCAGGCAGGGGGCCCGTGGGAGCCGGCTATGCCGGCGACCCCGCGGCAGCGGGCAAGTTGCCTCGAGCACCCATCGCCACTGAAGCGGCTTCCCAAGAAGGCAGTTGCTACGGGCCTTGCCGCGCGAGTGCCCACGCAACATGCTCGCGCACCACGTCGGACGGATAGTCGGCGCGCGCACGCAGGGCGGCGACGACTTCTTCACTGCGCGGTGCGTTGCCCAGGCCTACGGCGAGATTGCGTAGCCATCCTTCGTAACCCGTGCGGCGGATGGCCATGCCCTCGGTGCGCGAGAGGAATTCCTCCTCGGTCCATGCGAAGAGTTCCACGAGCTTCGGCCCGTCGAGGCTGTGCCGGGGCGCGAAGTCGGGTTCCGTCGCTTCCTGCGCGAACTTGTTCCAGGGGCAGATCAGCTGGCAGTCGTCGCAGCCGAAGACGCGGTTGCCCATCGGCTCGCGCAGTTCGACGGGGATGCTGCCTTTCAGCTCGATGGTGAGGTAAGAGATGCAGCGGCGCGCGTCGAGGCGGTAGGGCGCGACGATGGCTTGCGTGGGGCAGATGTCGATGCAGCGGCGGCAGCTGCCGCAGTGGGCGGTGGCCGGTTCGTCGAGAGGCAGCGGCAGGTCGGTGTACAACTCGCCGAGGAAGAAGTACGAGCCGGCGCGCTTGTTGATCAGCACGGTGTGCTTGCCGATCCAGCCCAGGCCGGCGTTGCGCGCGATGGCTTTTTCGAGCACCGGCGCCGAATCGACGTAGACGCGGTACTTGAAGCCGCCCACGCGCTCCTCGATGCGCGAAGCGAGCTTCTGCAGCCGGTTGCGCATGAGCTTGTGGTAATCGCGGCCCAGCGCGTAGCGGGCCACGTAAGCCTTCCCGCCGTCGCGGATCACGTCCCACGCGTTCGGCATGCCGGGCGGGATGTAATCCATGCGCAGGGAAATCACGCGGAGCGTGCCGGGTTCGAGTTCGGCGGGACGGCTGCGGCGCGTGCCGTGGCGCGCCATATAGTCCATCTCGCCGTGGTTGCCTTCTGCCAGCCAGCTTTCGAGGTGCGCTTCGTCCTCGCCGAGATCGGTGCCGGCGATGCCGGTGTCGGCGAAGCCGAGTTCGCGTGCCCAGCCCTTGATGTCGGCGGCGAGGGCGGCGTAATCGATGGCGGAGGAGACGGACATGCCTGCATTCTACCGGTGCTCCTATAATCGTCCGATGACCGCCTTCGATCTGGGCACCGCCCTTTTCACATCTTCCCAGGCGCGCGCGATCGACCGGCGTGCCGTCGACGAGCTGGGCATCCCCGGCTTCGAATTGATGACCCGGGCAGCCGGGGCGGCTTTCGCCATGCTGCGCCGGCGCTGGCCATCGGCGCGGCGCGTGCGGGTGGTGTGCGGTACGGGGAACAACGGCGGCGACGGTTACCTCGTCGCACGCGACGCGCTGGCCGGCGGGCTTGCCGTGGACCTCGTCGCACTGGGGACGCCGAAAGGCGGCGATGCCGCACGGGCGCGTGCCGCCTTCGAGGCGCAGGGCGGGAAAGTCCTCCCGTTTTCCGCCTGGCGAGACCTGCCGCCGGCGGACGTCGTGGTCGACGCCATCTACGGCACCGGCCTCAATCGTGCGCCGGAAGGCGAGGCGCAGGCCGCGATCGAAGCCGTGAACGTGAGTGGTTCGGCGGTGTTCGCGCTCGACGTCCCCTCGGGGCTTTCGGCAGACACGGGCGCGTGTCCCGGCGCCGCCGTCCGCGCCGCTGCGACCGCGACCTTCATCGTGCACAAGCGCGGCCTGCACACCTACCAGGCGGAGGTCGCAGGCGAAGTCGAACTGCACACCCTCGGCCTGCCACGCGAGATCCTCGAGACGCCGGATGCCTGGCTCCTCGTTCCCGAGAGTCTTCCGCAACGGCCGCTGGATTCGCACAAGGGCGCGAACGGCCACGTCCTCGCCATCGGCGGCGACCACGGCACGGGCGGGGCGATACGCATGGCGGCGGAGGCCGCCTTGCGCACCGGGGCCGGACTCGTGAGCGTCGCCACGCGCGAGGAGAACGTGCTCGCCATGAACGCTGCGCGCCCCGAGTTGATGGCCCATGGCGTGAACGGCCCGCAGGCCTTGCAGCCGATGCTGGAGAAGGCTTCGGTCGTGGCCCTCGGTCCCGGTCTCGGCCAGGGCGCGTGGGGACACGCGCTGTGGACCACGGCGCTGGATGCCGGGCTGCCGACGGTGCTCGACGCCGACGGCCTCAACCTCCTCCAGGCGGAGCCGCGGGGCCTGCCGGCGGACACGGTACTCACTCCACATCCCGGCGAAGCGGGCCGTCTCCTCGGCATCGCCACGACAGCCGTGCAGGCCGATCGCTATGCGGCGGCACGCGAACTCGCCCGGCGCCATCGCGCCGTCGTCGTCCTGAAAGGCAACGGCAGCCTGATCGCCTCCCCGGAAGGCGCGGTCTCGGTGTGCCCATGGGGCAACCCCGGGATGGCGAGCGGCGGCATGGGCGATACGCTCACGGGCATCATCGCCGGGCTGCTGGGGCAGGGCTGCGATCCCTACCGGGCGGCCTGCCTCGGCGTGGGCCTGCATGCGCGTGCCGCCGACGTCGCCGCCCGGGCCGGACAGCGTGGCCTGTTGGCCGGCGACCTGCTCGAGCCGCTGCGCCGACTCGTGAACGGAAAAGACGCATGAGCGCGCAAGACTGGCACCTGCCCGACGAGGAAGCCACCATGGCCCTGGGCCGGAGGCTTGCACGTGCGCTGCCATGCGGGCTCGTGATCTACCTGCACGGCGACCTCGGCGCCGGAAAGACCACGTTCGCGCGTGCCTTCCTGCGTGCGCTCGGCGTGGGCGAGCGGGTGAAAAGCCCAACCTACAGCCTCGTCGAAAGCTACGACCTGGGCGACCGCCGGGCTTTCCATCTGGACCTGTATCGCATTGCGGATCCCGGCGAACTCGAGTGGCTCGGACTGGACAGCCTTGCCGAGCCGGGTGCCATCGTGCTGGTCGAATGGCCGGAGCGGGGGAGGGGTGCCTTGCCGCCGGTAGACCTCGAGATCCACTTCCGCCACGACGGAGCGGGGCGCGCCGTGCGCTTCGAGCCGTACACGGAACTGGGCCGCCGGATGGTCCAGGGCGTGGCCGGATGAGCGTCCGCTGTCGGCGGAGAACGCCGATTTCCGTCCGTTTGCGGCCCATTCCTGTACGCCCGTTGACGAAGTGTTCGCAGGTCATGGATTAACAAGGGAAAATATCTTGCATTCAGCGGGCGCTTGCAGTTCAATCCGGGCCGTATGAAGGGAATCACCGTCAAATCTGCTCTTTTTGCGTGCGCGACGGCCGTTGCGACGATGGCGGCTGCCGTTTCCCAGGCCGCCGACGTCAAGGCAGCGCGCGTCTGGGCGGGGCCCGAATACACCCGCGTGGTCTTCGACCTGTCTGGTCCGGCCACCTACAAGATGTCCCAGGGCGACACGCCGGGCAGCGTGGTGCTCGATATCGCCGGCAGCTCCGTCGCCGGCGATTTTTCGGCCCCCGGCAAGCAAGGACTCTATAAATCCCTGACCACCGGCAAGCAGGGCGGCGCGGCCCGCCTGGTCGCGAACGTGGACCCGAGCGCCAAGCCGAAGAGCTTCCTGCTGAAGCCCGCAGGCGATTACGGCTACCGCCTCGTGCTGGACCTGTATCCGGGCGGCCAGAGCGACCCCGGCGACAATCCGGTGGACACCGACACGCCGGCCGTGGCCGAGGCGCTAGCGCCTGCCTCGCCGCGGGCATCCCGCACGAAGACGGTGCCGCCCGGCAAGCCGCCCCTGCTCGCGAGCGAACGCAAGGTGGTCGTCGCGATCGACGCCGGCCACGGCGGCGAGGACCCGGGTGCGCGCGGCGCGACCGGCCTGCGCGAGAAGGACGTGACGCTGATGGTCGCGCGCGAACTCGCCGACCAGATCAATCGCCAGCCGGGCATGCAGGCCGTGCTCACCCGCAACGGCGATTACTTCATTCCGCTGAAGCGCCGCTACCAGATCGCCCGCGAGCACAACGCGGACATGTTCGTCTCGATCCACGCCGACGCGTTCAAGAACAGCGACGCCAAGGGTTCCTCCGTGTGGGTCCTCTCGCCGCGCGGCAAGACCTCCGAGGCGGCGCGCTGGCTGGCCGATCGCGAAAACCGCGCGGACCTCGTGGGCGGCGTATCGCTCGACGACAAGGACGATACCCTGGCCGCCGTGCTTCTCGACCTCCAGCAGGGTTACGCCATGCAGGCCAGCGAATCCATCGCCGGCAACGTGCTGAAGGCGCTCGGACGCCTGGGTCCGACCCACCGCGGCTATGTGGAGCGCGCGAACTTCGTCGTGCTGCGCTCGCCGGACGTGCCTTCCATCCTGGTCGAGACGGCATTCATCACGAACCCGACCGAAGAAAAGCGTCTCCGCGACGAGGACCACCGCCGGCAACTCGCGACCGCCGTGCTCGGTGGCGTGCGCAACTATTTCGAGTCGATGCCCCCGCCGGGAACCTGGTTCGCCGCGCAGGCGGCGCGACGCAACGGCACGCAGGTGGCATCGGCACGTCCGGGCCGCGACGACGACGGCGACGATGCGCCGCCGAAGCCCATGCGGGACGACGCCGCGCCCGCGAAGACGAGCGTGCCCACGAAAACGAGCGCACCCCTGGCCGTCGCCCGGGCGGAGACGCCGGCACCGGCGAAGAAGTCCAGCGGGCGCGCCGACGACAACGTCCGCGACGTCCACCGGGTCAATCGCGGCGAGACACTCACCGGCATCGCGCAGCAGTACGGCGTGTCCGTCGGCGCCCTGAAACTCGCCAACAAGATGACCGACAACACGGTGCGAGTGGGCTCGGTCATGGTGATCCCCTCGGGCTGACCGCTTCGGCTATCCTTCGAGGCTTGCAAGCCCGTCAGGTCATGCCGTCATGCCCATTCGCCCCCTGCCACCGGAGCTGATCAACCAGATCGCGGCCGGTGAGGTCATCGAGCGCCCCGCGTCGGTGGTGAAGGAACTCGTCGAGAACAGCATCGACGCCGGTGCGCGCCGGATCGAGGTGGACATCGAGCAGGGCGGCGTGCGGCTCATCCGCGTGCGCGACGACGGTGGCGGCATTCCCCGCGATGAACTTGCCCTGGCGGTGGCCTCGCATGCCACCAGCAAGATCGGCAGCTTCGACGACCTCGAGCGGGTCTCGAGCATGGGCTTCCGCGGCGAGGCCCTGGCCTCGGTCTCGTCGGTGGCGCGTTTTTCGCTCACCTCGCGCCAGGCTGGCGACGATTCCGCCTGGCGCATCGAGGTGGACGGCGGCCGCACGCAGGACGTGCGTCCGGCGCAGCACCCGCACGGTACGACGATCGAGGTGCGCGACCTGTTCTACAACGTGCCGGCGCGGCGCAAGTTCCTCCGCGCGGAGCGCACGGAATTCGCGCACATCGACGACCTGCTGAAGTCGCTGGCGCTGGCCCGGGAAAGCGTGGATATCCGCCTCAGCCATAACGGCAAGCCGGTGCGCTTGCTCAAGCCCGCGCGCGACGAGAACGCGGCGCTGGCGCGCGTGGCCGAGGTGCTCGGCCCCGAGTTTCCCGGACAGGCACTGCGCGTGGAACACGAAGCGGCGGCCATGCGCCTGTCCGGCTGGGTCGGCCTGCCGACCGCGTCGCGCTCGCAGGCCGACCAGCAGTACTTCTACGTCAACGGGCGCCTGGTGCGCGACCGCGTCGTTGCACATGCCGTGCGCCAGGCCTATGCGGACGTGCTCTTCCATGGGCGTCATCCTGTCTTCGTGCTGTTCCTCGAAGTCGATCCTGCCGGCGTGGACGTCAACGTGCATCCGGCGAAGAACGAAGTGCGCTTCCGCGAGCAGCGCCTGATACACGACTTCCTTTTCCGTACGTTGCACGAAGCGCTCGCGACGACTCGCGCCGGTGCGGCGATTCCCGCCGTCGATGCGGTCATGCCTTCGGCGGTCAGCGCCGCGGCCGCGTTTGCCGGCAGCCGTTCGGGCGCGACGCACTCGCCGATGCCTGCCTGGCCGCAACCGTCGAGCCAGCCGCGCCTCAACCTCGGCGTGCGCGACGAACCCCTCGCCGACTACGCCACGCTGTTCGGCGCGCCGTCGATGCCGGCCGCGGGCAACGAGGCGGACGAGGGCGACGTGCCGCCGCTCGGCTATGCCATCGCCCAGTTGAAGAACATCTATGTGCTCGCGGAAAACGCGCAGGGCCTCGTGCTCGTCGACATGCATGCGGCGCACGAGCGCATCACCTACGAAAAACTGAAGAACGGCCGCGTCACCGCGAACCTGCGTTCGCAGATGCTGCTGGTGCCGCTTTCCATCGCGGTGAGCACAAAGGAAGCCGCGGCGGCCGAAGAGCATGCCGATGCGCTCGGCGAGTGGGGCCTCGAGCTGTCGCGCAGCGGTCCGGGTGCGGTGGTGGTTCGTCGCATCCCCTCGCTGCTCGAAGGCGCCGATGTCGCCCAGCTCACGCGCGATGTGCTCGGCGAACTCGCGCAGCACGGCAGTTCGCGCCGGCTGGAGGAACTCGAGAACGAACTGCTTTCCACGATGGCCTGCCACGGCTCGGTGCGCGCGGGCCGTCGCCTCGGCATCCCCGAAATGAATGCGCTGCTGCGCGAGATGGAAGCCACCGAACGTTCCGGCCAATGCAATCACGGACGCCCGACCTGGGTCCAGTTGTCGCTGGGCGAACTCGACAAGCTCTTCCTGCGCGGCCGCTGAACCTGGATTGCGAATGAACTCTTACGAAAACGACGTGGCGAAGGCTCGTGCCCACCGCCTCGACCTGCTCACCGCGCCCGGCGGCTGGCTCAGCCTGATCGGTTTCGAGTGGCTTCGCGAAGGTGCGAACCGGCTCGGCAGCGCGAGCGACAACGACATCGTCCTGAGCGCGGGTCCCGCTCACCTGGGCACGATCCTGCTCGCAGGCGATGGAACGGCCACGATCGAAATCGCTCCCGGGAGCGGCGCCACGGTCGACGGGCAGAACGTGGCGCGGGCGGTGCTGCGCGACGACGCCAGGGGAAGCCTGCCCAGCGAAGTACGCTTCGGTTCCGCGAGGCTCTTCGTCATCGAACGCGACGGCCGCAAGGCGGTGCGCGTGAAGGACGAGCAGGCGCCCACGCGCACGGGTTTCCATGGCCTGGACTATTTCCCGATCGATCCCTCCTGGCGCGTCGTCGCCGACTGGGTGCCGTTCGACCCGCCGTACGAACTGGAACTCGGCACGGTGCTCGGCACCATCGAAAGGGAGAAGGTGCCCGGCAAGGCCGTGTTCACCCGTGACGGACGCACCTTCGAGCTGTATCCCATCCAGGAAGTCCCCGAGGCGCTGTTCTTCGTCTTCGGCGACCTGACCTCGGGGAAGGAAACCTATGGCGCCGGCCGCTTCCTCGACACGGGGCTACCCGTGGACGGAAAGCTCGTCATCGATTTCAACGAGGCGCGCAACCCGCCGTGCGTGTTCACGCCCTACGCCACCTGCCAGCTCGCCCCGCCGGAGAACCGGATGGACGTGCGTGTGGAAGCCGGCGAACTGACCTACCGCGGCCATTTGTAGGAGCGCGCCCGCGCGCGACATGTTTTGAGGCCGTGCCCTGGAGCTGGCGCGCCAGGTTCGGGACTGCGGCGAAAAGATGTCGCGCGCAAGGCGCGCTCCTACAGGCGCGCGCCCACACCAGGCCTCAGGCGCCCTTGAACGTCGCCTTGCGGCGCTCGAGGAATGCCGTCGTGCCCTCGCGCATGTCTTCCGTCGAGAAGGCGATGGCGAAGCCCTGCGTCTCGAAGGCCAGGCCCTGGTCTATGGCGCATTCGCCCCCCTCGATCACAGTGTCCAGGATGCCCTTCAGCGCCAGCGGCGCCGCGGCGGCCAGCTGGTCAGCCATGGCATCCACGGTCGCGTCGAGTTCTTCCGCGGCGACCACTCGAGTCACCAGCCCGAGCCGCTCGGCACGCGTCGCGTCCACCTGCTGACCGAGCAGGCACAACTCCAGTGCGGCGCCGCGTCCGGTGAGGCGGGTGAGGCGCTGCGTGCCGCCGAAGCCGGGGATCAGGCCGAGGCCGATCTCGGGCTGGCCGAAGCGCGCTTTCTCGCTCGCCACGCGCAAGTGGCAGGCCATCGCCAGTTCCATGCCGCCGCCCAGTGCGTAGCCCTGGATCTTCGCGATCACCGGCTTGCCGAGGCGTTCGATCGCCAGCATGAGGTCCTGGCCCGCGCGTGAAGCGGCTTGCGCCTGTACCGGCGACCACGCCGTCATTTCCGAGATGTCCGCGCCGGCCACGAAGGCCTTCTCGCCCGCACCCGCCAGCACCGCCACGCGTACGGCGTCATCCTGCGCCACCTGGCGGAAGGCCAGGGTCAGTTCACCGATGGTCTCGCGGTTCAGCGCATTGAGCTTGTCCGGGCGGTTGACGGTGATGGTGCGGACGGCGCCGCGGTCGGCGATGGCGAGGGTACGGAAGGCCATGGTGGCTCCTGGCAGGTGGGGCGAGGAGCCGGATGGTAGCAGGCAGGGGAACCTTTACCCCCGAGATGGCGTCTCAGGATCCATGGGCGGGCCGTGTGCCGATGGACTATCCTCCACGCACGTCAACGGTTCCGGGTTCACGGAGAACGGGATGTCACCCTTGCGTTTCCTGGTCGTGTTCGTCGCGCTGTCGCTGCCAGGCGGAGTCGTCTGCGCGCAGTCGGCGCCCACCCTGCCGGCGTCGGGTGCGCCGGCGATCGAGAAGACCAAGCTCTCGTACGCGATCGGCTACCAGATCGGTACGCAGTTCGCGAACAGCGCCCAGCCCGACGTCGACATCGCCGTGCTCGTGAAGGCCTTGCAGGACGGCTACGCGAAGCGTCCCCCGGGCGTGCCCATCGACGTGATGCAGCAGCAGCTGGTGAACTTCGACGCAAAGGTGCAACGCGATTCGCTCGTGGAATTCCGTCGCGTGGCGGCGGCCAACGCGAAGCGTAGCGCGGACTTCCTGGCGCGCAACCGCACGCGCGCGGGCGTGATAAGCCTCCCGTCGGGCATCCAGTACTCCGTGCTCGCGAAGGGCAACGGCCCGCAGGCGAAGGTCACCAGCACCGTGGTGGTGAACTACCGCGGCGCGCTCATCGACGGCACCGAGTTCGACAGCTCGTACGCGCATGGCAAGCCGGTCACGTTTACCGTGAACCGGGTCATTCCCGGCTGGCAGGACGTCATCCCGCGGATGCGCGTCGGCGACCGCTGGAAGGTGGTGATTCCGCCCGAGCTGGCCTACGGTGAACGCGGCGAGTTGCCGCGCATCGGACCCAACGAGGCGCTGGTGTTCGAAATCGAACTGATGGACATCCGCTAGGGCCTGAACAGGCCCTGGGAGCCTCCCGGGTGGCATGAGGCTACAATGACCGACGGTATGGTCATTGCCTCTTCCACGCTTCCCTTGAGTCCCTGCACCGGCGTGTGCCGCCTCGACGCGCGCGGCCTCTGCATGGGATGCTTGCGCACGGGCGACGAGATCTCGCGCTGGATGCGGATGAGCGACGCGGAGAAGATCCGCCTGATGGACGAAGTCCTCCCGCAGCGGCAGGAGGGTTGATGGACGACCTGCTGGCCAGGCTCCGCGGCGCGCTGCTTCCGCTGGAGGCGCCGCCGGGTCCGCGTGGATGGAACCACGCAGAGATGGCGGAACTGATCGGCGAGACGCCACGGCGTGCTGCCGCCGTGCTCATCGGCATCCGCGACGACCGCGAGCAGAACCTGCTGCTCACCCTGCGCACCGACACGCTGCAGCAACATGCCGGGCAAGTCGCCTTTCCCGGCGGCCGGGTCGAACCGGAGGATGCCGACGTGATCGCGGCGGCATTGCGCGAAAGCCACGAGGAGATCGGCCTGGAGGCCGACAAGGTCACTCCGCTGGGCTTCCTCGAAAGCTTCGAAACGATCAGCGGCTATTCGGTGACGCCCGTCGTTGCCCGTGTCGCGGCCGACGCGACGCTCAAGCCGGATCCGAACGAAGTGGCCGAAGTGTTCGAGGTGCCGTTCGCGTTCTTCCTGGATCCGGCGAACCTGCGCCGCTACACCATGGACTTCCGTGGCCACCGGCGCGACATGGTCGAGTTCCTCCACGCGGGCTACCGCATCTGGGGCGTGACGGCGGCCATCCTGTTCAACCTGCTCAAGCGGATGGGACATCCATGCTGATCTCGCGCACGCTCATCGATGCGGCCACGGCCGCCCAATTGCCCGCGCACGACGTGCTGTTCGTCGACGCGCGCTTCGATCTCAACCAGCCTGGCGGCCGCGATCCGGGCAAGGGCGACCAGGATTACGCCCTCTCGCACATCGCCGGCGCCGTCCGCGCCGATCTCGACCGCGACCTCGCCGACATGGCCACGCCGTCGAACGGCCGCGGGCGCCATCCGTTGCCGTCGGCGGAGACCTTTTCCGCGTGCCTGGCGCGCGCCGGGTGGCGACCCGACCTGCAAGTGGTCGTCTACGACGCCGCAGGCGGCGCGCTCGCGGCGGCACGCTTCTGGTGGCTGGCGCGACTCGCGGGTATCGACAACGTGGCCGTGCTCGACGGCGGCTGGCCTGCGTGGACGAAGGCGGGGCTGCCGACGGACAACGCGCTACCGGTACGCGAGCCGACGGCCGTGCACGTGAACTTCCACCAGACGATCACCGCACAGGAACTTACGGACGGCCTCGCCACCGGCCGGCTGCTGCTCCTGGACGCGCGGGCCGCGCCACGCTTCCGCGGCGACATCGAACCGCTCGATCCCGTGGCAGGGCACGTGCCCGGGGCGCGCAACCGGCCGTTCTCGGACAATCTCGACGCGGACGGGGTCTTCCGCTCGCCGGAAGAACTGCGCCGCGCTTTCACCGCGATCATCGGGCCGCATCCTCCGGAGGACGTCGTGCACATGTGCGGCTCCGGCGTCACCGCGTGCCATAACCTGCTGGCGATGGACTACGCCGGGCTGTGCGGTTCGCGCCTGTACGCGCCGTCGTGGAGCGGTTGGGTCAGCGATCCCTCGCGCGGCGTAGCCACCGGCGAGGGGTAGGAGCGCGCCTTTGCGCGTGCTGAGTTTTTGGGGCCGTGAGCAACAGGGCCTGTTGCTCCTGGCGAAAAGCCGTCGCGCGCAAGGCGCGCTCCTACAGCCATACGGTGCGACGATCGCGCGCGCTGGCCTGGGCTGCCTCGATCACGCGGATCACGTCGCGCGCCTCGCGCGCTTCCACCGGCAGCGGCGCTCCGTCGCGGATGGCCGCGGCGATGCCTTCGTAATAGGCGGTGTAACGGCCGGGCAGGGTGTCGATCGTCGCCACCGCGCCGTCGACGTCCGTGAACCGGCCGAACAGCGCGGGGTCGTCTTCGCCCCAGCCCTCGCCGCCAGGCCGCCTCCCTTCGCGCAGCGCGGCTTCCTGCCCGTCGATGCCGTACTTCACGAAGCTGCCGCCGTCGCCGTGTACCAGGTAGCGCGGTCCCGGGTCGCGCACGAGCACCGACGCGTGCAGCACCGCGCGCCGCCGGCCGTAGTCGAGCACCAGATGGAAATAATCATCGGCCTTCGCGGCGGCGCGCTGGCGGGTCACGTCGGCGGTGACGGCGCGTGGCATGCCGAACAGCACGAGCGCCTGGTCGATGAGGTGAGCGCCGAGGTCGTACAGCAGGCCCGAGCCCGGGACCTCCGTCTCGCGCCAGCCCTGCTTGATCTCCGGGCGGAAGCGGTCGAAGTGCGCCTCGTAATACGCGATCTCGCCCAGCCGCCCGTCATCGACAAGCCGGCGCACGGTGAGGAAGTCGTTGTCCCAGCGCCGGTTCTGGAATACCGACAAGATCCGTCCCACGGCATCGGCAAGCGCGATGAGCGCTTCGGCCTCGGCGGCATTGAGCGTGAACGGCTTGTCCACCACCACGTGCTTGCCCGCTTCCAGCGCCGTGCGTGCCAGCGCCGCGTGGGTTTCGTTCGGGGTGGCGATCACCACCAGCTCGATGGCGGGATCGGCGATGAGTTCTTGAGGATTTTCGTAAGCTCTTGCCTCGGGGAAATCGCGCAGGATGTCGTCGGTGCGGCGGCTCGCGATGGCGGCCAGCCGCAGCCCTCCAGCTGCCGCGATGAGCGGCGCATGGAAGACGGCGCCCGCCGTGCCATAGCCGATGAGGCCGGTAGGAATGGGCTGCATGGTCGCTCCGGAGGTGGACATGGGCGGAAGCGTAGCGCGGTACCCCTGAGCGTTTCGTTTAGGATCCTGCGGTCGCATCCCAGCCGGAACGCCATGACCGCCCTCGACACCGACGCCGCGCCGCCCGCGCGCCTGCCCAGGCAGATCCCCTACATCGTGGGCAACGAGGGTTGCGAGCGCTTCAGCTTCTACGGGATGCGCAACATCCTCACGCCGTTCCTGGTGACCTCCTTGCTGATGTACCTGCCGGAAGCGGAGCGGCCCGGTGCGGCGAAGGACGTCTTCCACACGTTCGTGATCGGCGTGTATTTCTTTCCCCTGCTCGGCGGCTGGCTGGCGGACCGCTGGTTCGGCAAGTACCGGACGGTGCTGTGGCTGAGCCTGCTGTATTGCCTCGGGCATCTCTGCCTGGCGGTGTTCGAGCACAGCATCGCGGGGTTCTACGCGGGACTGGCGCTGATCGCCCTCGGTGCGGGCGGGATCAAGCCCTGCGTGTCGGCCTTCGTCGGCGACCAGTTCGACGAAAGCAACCGGCGGCTCGCCAAAATCGTTTTCGACGCCTTCTACTGGATGATCAACGTCGGGTCGTTCCTGGCCTCGCTGTCGATGCCGTATTTCCTGCGCCACTACGGCGCGGCGGTCGCGTTCGGGATCCCGGGCGCCCTGATGTTCGTGGCCACGGTGGTGTTCTGGAGCGGGCGCCGCCACTACGTCATGCTTCCGCCGTCCGGCAGCGATCCGGACGCGTTCACCAAAGTCGTGCGCACGGCGCTGCTCGCGCATGCGCCGGGGCAGGGCAGGCCGGGCCTCGCCGTGACCGTGGCAGCGCTCGTCATGGCCGCGGCATCGCTGGCCCTTGCTCCCACCCTTGGTATCGTTGCCGCCCTTTGCCTCGCCTTCGTCCTGCTCCTCGGCGGCGTCGGCATCGGCGCGCAGATGCAGCTCGAACGCGCGCGCGGGCGGCATCCCGCCGAAGCGGTGGATGCCGTCGCGGCGGTGCTGCGCGTACTGCTGGTGTTCGCCCTGGTCACCCCGTTCTGGTCCCTGTTCGACCAGAAGGCCTCCACTTGGGTGCTGCAAGCCAACGCGATGAGCTTTCCCGACTGGCTGCATCCCGCGCAGATGCAGGCGGTCAACCCGGCCCTGGTGTTGATGCTGATTCCGTTCAACAACCTCCTGCTGTTCCCCTTGCTGCGCCGCGCGGGCGTCGAACCGACGGCGTTGCGCCGAATGACGGCCGGCATCGTTTTCTCCGCCATCGCATGGGCGATCGTGGGCTTCATCCAGCTGGCCATCGATGGCGGCGACGCCGTTTCCATCGCCTGGCAGCTGCTTCCTTACGCCTTCCTCACGATGGGAGAAGTGCTGGTGTCGGCCACCGGTCTGGAGTTCGCCTACAGCCAGGCACCACCCTCGATGAAGGGCACGCTGATGAGCTTCTGGACCCTCAGCGTCACCGTGGGCAATCTCTGGGTGCTGCTGGCGAACGCGGGCGTACGCAACGAGTCGGTCATGGCGGGCATCGCGGGAACGGGGCTGGGAGTCACCGCGTTCCAGATGTTCTTTTTCGCCGTATTCGCCGCCGTGGCGGCGCTGGCCTTCGGGCTGTATGCGCGGCGGTATCGCGAAGTGGACTATTACCGCCGCGCGTGACGTTTCTTCCACGCGAGCGCGCGGACGATCGAAGGCTGTCCCGGAGGAGCCTCGCCATGCCCGCCCCGAAACACGCCTCGCCGTTGCCTCTGCCCGCCGCCGCCGAATGGCCCGGCAAGGTCGTCCTCGTCACCGGCGGAGCGCAAGGCATCGGCAAGGGCATCGCCCAGGCCGTGCTCGACGCGGGCGGCAGCGTGCTGATCGGCGACCTGGACGCGGAGGCGGGCAAGGCATGCCTCGAGGAGTGGAACGCGGGCGACCGCGCCGCCTTCGTCGTGCTGGACGTATCCAGGGAAGCAAGCGTGAAGCGCTTCGTCGGCACCGCCCTGCGCCGTTACGGCCGCATCGACGGCCTGGTTAACAATGCCGGTATCGCCGATCCGGAAACCGGCCCACTGGAACGGCTCGAGTGGAGCGAGTGGAAGCGCCGCATCGACACCAATCTCGGCGGTACCTTCCTGTGCAGCAAGCATGCGCTGCCGGCGCTCAGGGAAAGCAATGGCGCCATCGTGAACATCGCATCGTCGCGCGCCCATCAGTCCGAGCCGGACACCGAGGCCTATGCCGCGAGCAAGGGCGGCATCGTGGCCTTCACCCACGCGCTGGCGATCAGCGCGGGCCCGGTGCGCGTCAACGCCATCAACCCCGGCTGGATCGTGGTGGACGAGTGGAAGAAGCCACCGGCGCGGCACAAGCCGAAGCTGTCCGCGGCAGACCATGCGCAGCATCCCGTGGGACGTGCGGGCCTGCCGCCGGACATCGGCACGCTGGCTGTGTTCCTGCTTTCGTCGCAGGCCGGCTTCATCACCGGGCAGAACTTCACCGCGGACGGCGGCATGACCCGCAAGATGCAATACGTGTAGGAGCGCGCCTCGCGCGCGACGACTTTTGGCGAGGAGCGACAGGCCCTGTAACGAAGTCTCGAAAAGCGGTCGCGCGCAAGCACGCTCCTACAATGCCGAGACACGCCACACTGCGTTGCCTACGTCGTCGGCGATGAGGAGCGCGCCGTCCTTGTCGAACACGATGCCCACCGGTGCGCCGTACAGCTCCTTCTCGTCCTTCGAGTAGAAGCCGCCCACCAGCGTCTCCGGCTTGCCCACCGGCTTGCCGTTCTGGAACGGGATGAAGACCACCGCATACCCGCTAAGGGGCGAGCGGTCCCAGCTGCCGTGCTCGCTGACGAAGGCGCCGTTCTGGTACTTCGCCGGCAAGGCGTTCTTCTGGCTGAGCAGGAAGCCGAGTGCGGCGACGTGCGAGCCCAGCGCGTAATCGGGCCTGACCGCCTTCTGCACCATGTCCGGCCGCTGCGGCATCACCCGGCTGTCCGCGTGCTGCCCGTAGTAGCTATACGGCCAGCCATAGAAAGCGCCTTCGGTCACGGAGGTCATGTAATCCGGGACCAGGTCCGCGCCGATCTCGTCGCGCTCGTTCGCGATGGCCCAGAGCGTGTTCGTGGTCGGGTCCCACTGCAGGCCGGTGGGGTTTCGAATGCCCGAGGCATAGATGCGACTGCCGCGGCTGGCGACGTCCACTTCCAGCACGTCGGCGCGGCGATATTCCACCTCCATGCCGTTCTCGGTGATGTTGCTGTTCGAGCCCACGCCCACATAAAGCTTCGTGCCGTCGCCGTTGGCCTGCAGGGTCTTCGTCCAGTGATGATTGACCGTCGAGGGCAGGTCGGTGAACTCGGTGCCTGGCGTCGCGATCTCGGTCGCGCCTTCCGTATAGGGGAAGGTCACGATCGCATCGGTGTTGGCGACGTAGAGCGTATTGCCGATCAGCTGGATGCCAAACGGCGAATGCAGGTGCTGGATGTAGGTGTGCTTCTCCCACTCACCGGCGGCCCCGGTCTTGCGCAGCAGCGTGATCTGGTTGCCGCCCTTCGCACCCTTGCCCGAGCGGTTCTTAACGATGCCGGCGATCAGTTGCTTGGGCGTGGTGACCGCCTCCTCGCCCGGCCCGTTGGCCTCGACGACCAGCACGTCGCCGTTGGGCAGCGCGAGCAGCTGGCGTGGATGCTTGAGGTCGCTCGCGATCTTCTCGATCTTCAGGCCGGCGGCCACGGTCGGTGCGGCCCCCTGTTTCCAGCCCGCGAACTCGGGCACCTGCATCGGCGGCACGAGGAAGTTCTTCGCCTTTGGCAAGGCAGGATCGCCGCCGGTCTGGTCGATGGGATTCTGCGTACCTTTCTCGCTGCATGCGCCGAGCATGGCCGCGCAGGCCAGGGCGAGCACGCCGAGATGCGAGGTCTTAACCATGGGAGATCTCCCGGTGCGTCGAGTAGCGCACGGCGACGATCACGTGGCCGGCGGCGATCAGCAGCACGGTCACGACGGAAAGCCATACGCCCGCCGGCATGGTGGCGTAGGCGTCGCGGCTGTGCACGAACGCATTGAGGATCGCCGCGACGATGGCGACAACGTTCAGCCAGAAATCGACGTGGTCCGCACCCGTGCTGTTCCGGCGCGAGGTGATCCATACCTGGGTCAGGTTGACCAGGCGCGGGATGATGGCGAACAGCAGGCCGATCGTGATCAGCCATGCCGCACCCTTTACCCAGAGGATCGTGCCGGTCTTCGCATAGACGATGTCGAAGATTAGCGCGGCGACGAAGAAGCCGAACGGGATGGGGTTGAGCAGCGCGTAGACGGCATTGGCCACGGCGGAACGGCCAGGTGCAGGTGGGTAGCTCATCGGGGTGCCCCTTGGATAGACCAGGGCGATAGTAGACCCGTCATACGTGGACAACTTGTATGGACGGACCTTAGCGCCTCAGGGAAATCGCCGTCCGCTGGCCTGCTTCGAAGCGTCGTGCCGCTTCGTCATAATCCCATTGCTCGACGGCGCAGGCGTCTGGCCTGTCGCGCCGGATCAGGTGGAAGGAGTTGCTGATACCCTCGCGTATCCGCGTGGACAACGCGGTGCCCGCCTGCACCGACCAGAGAGGGCGCGCAAGTTTTCGCGATCCGTCGTCGAGCGGTCGCACGTAGGGCAGGTGGATATGCCCGCCGAGGACCAGGTCGGCACCCGCCTCGGCCCACGCGACGATCGCCCGTTCGCGGTTGATCAGCAGGTTCGCAATGTCTTTCTCCCTGATCACGTGCACCGGCTGGTGGGTGACGACGATGCGCAGCTGCCCCTCGGCGGCGCGCCGCAGCCGGGCCGAAACCCGCTCGACCTGCGCGTCCGAGACTTCGCCGTTCTTGTGCCGGGAGGGACGCGCCGTGTTGACGCCGATCGCCAGGATCTCGCCGTTCTCGAACTCGGGCTCGAGCTCGTCGCCGAATGCGCGCCGATAGTTTCCGAAGGGGTCGAACACGCGCGCGAACACGTTGAAGAGCGGAACGTCGTGGTTGCCCGGCACCACCAGGGTGGGACGCGCGTATCTGTCCACGAATCGCCGCGCCGCGGCGAACTGCGACCTTCGGGCGCGTTGCGTCACGTCGCCGGAGAGGATGACCAGATCGGGCTGGAGCGTCACGATCGACTCGTGCAGCGCTTGTGCTACGTCGGCGCGTTCGGTTCCGAAATGCGGATCGGAAATCTGCACGATGAGGCTCACCCCGGATCCTCCCCGGGCTGGCGCACACGGTCCGTCAGCAGGCGCAACGGGCGCGGTGCGGCGCGGAAGATAATGGGCGGGTCCAGCCAGACGATTTCGCCGTCGACCGCGGCCTTGACCGCGTGGCGATGCTGCTTCGGCTCGACGGTGATCTCGCGGAAGGCGAAACTCACGGCGTTCTCCGCGTCGCCCAGCTTGCCCAGCGCGCCGCGCAGGATGATGCCGAGCATCGTCAGCCTGCCGATCGGCTTCAGGACCAGACCGGCCAGCATGCCGTCGTTGCGGCGCACCTGCTCCGCTTCCGGCAGCCCGATCTTCTCCAGTTGCAGCGCGTTGTTGCCCACGAAGAGCGTCGGCGTGCGGAGCGAGCGCTTGCGCTCGCCGTCGCTCACTTCGATGCGGAGCGGCCGGTAGCCGCGCATCATGGTGGAGAGGCCCGACCATAACGCGACGATGCGATGGCGACCGAAGCGCTGCTTCCACGCCTCGCGGTCCTCCAGCACCTGGGGATAAAGGCCGAGGCTGGCATTCACCAGGAAAACCCTGTCGTTCACGAGACCGACCTGGACATCGCACGGCGTGGCGCGCAGCAAGGCCTCCGCCGCTTCGCGTGTCCCGGTGGGAATGCCGTGGGTACGGCCGAAGAAATTGAAGGTGCCCTGCGGCAGCACGCCCATGACGAGGTCTTCCTCCCATGCCGTGCCGGCGACGCCGTTGATGGTGCCGTCGCCGCCCGCGGCCACCAGCGCCGCGCCATTGGCCTTTGCGTAGGCTGCCGCCTCGCGTACGGCAGCCTTGATGTCGCGCTGGCCGTCGATCGGGAAGAAGCAGTGCGCGCGCCCGGCGGCATCGAGGACGGCGGCGATCTCGTCGCGCGCGGCGCCGGCCTCGCCGTGGCCCGAGCCGGTGTTCATGACGATGGCGAACGCGCTGGATTCGGATGAGGTCGACATCGCGACACACAACCATCCATGCCGTCACGGCCGCATGAAATTACGTCCGGGCCCGGCGGCCTTCGCGAAGACGGAAGTATTCCGCGCTCCCGGCACACAGCGTGACCCAGGCCAGACCCGTCGCATACCCGGCCATCACATCGCTGAAGTAGTGCACCTGGAGCAGGATCCGGCTGATGCCCACCAATGTGATCATGGCCACGGCCGCGATGACGATGGCGCGGTGCCAGCGCGGCGGGCAGAGCACGATCAGCACATAGGCGAGCATGCCGTAGAACACCATCGAGCCCGAGGCATGGCCGCTGGGAAAGCTATAGCTGTGCTCCATGATGAAGCCGTGGTCGTGCAGCGGGCGCTCGCGCTGGAACCACGACTTGAGCGCGGTATTGATGAGCGCCGTCCCCACCAGGGTGGTGATCCAGCCGCCGGCGAGCCGGAAGTGCCGCCGCCACAGCAAGGCGAGGAAAACGGCGAGCGTGGCGACGCCGAGGACGAGCGGATCGCCGGCATGGGTCAGCACGGCGATCCCGCGCAGGACCGGAAGCGGAGTGTCGTTGCGCAGGTTGTCAGCCAGCGCGGCGTCGAAGACGGTAAGTCCGGCTGCGTCGCGCACCTCGACGGCGATCGCGGCGGCGATCGTGAGCATGGCGACGATGACCGCTGCCGCCGTCGCAGGCCGGAGGAATCCGCGGGCCGCCGCGTCCCGGCCCTCGCGCCGGCGCACCGCGCGCCGCCAGGCCACGTCGGCGATGCCGAGGGCGACGGCGAGCAGCAGGGCCCAGAGGGACAGCGCATGGCGGCCGATCCATTCCGCATCCATTCCGTTCGCTCCTCGTCTCGTGGCAGGATCGGGCATGTTGCCATGCCGCGCTTCCGCGGCCCGAGAAAGGGGTCCCCGATGAAATGCCTTCCCGCCCGCGCGATCCTCGCGCTCGCGTTGCTTGCCGGCGGTGCCGCCGCCCATGCCGACGAGGCGCCTCTGGCGCATCGCATTGTCCGTGTTTCGCTGGATGGCGTGGGCGACAAGGGCACGTCAGGCCGGCTCCTCGTGTTCGCCGCGCCTGCCCCCAAGGACGGGAAGCCCGACGAGGTCGATACCAATCCATTCCGGCCGACGGCGGTGTCGGTGGCCGCGCGCGAGGTGAGCTGGATCGCGCCGGGGCAGGCGGTCGACCTGGATACCGACGGCGAGGCTTTCCCTTCCGGTTTTTCGTCACTGCCGCCGGGGGATTACGTCTTCCAGGCCGTGCTCGATGTCGGCCACGATTACAACTACAGCGGCCGCCACGCCGGCGACCTGATCAGCGAAGTCACGCCGGTGAAACTCACCCCGGGCGGGAGCTTGCCGGTGCTGAAGCTGAGCAAGACCGTGCCGGCGAGGGATCCCTGGGCCTTGTCGCCGAAGGCGCCGCAAGCGTTTCGCGACGCGCTGCCCGAGGCGCGCAGGCACGCCCATGCGGAAGTGTTCGAAAGCCCGGCGCTCACCGCGTTTGCAGGACGTCCGCTGTCCATCCGGGCCTGGGTGGTGACCCCCGCCCGGCTACGACCCCAACGGCTCGACGCGCTACCCGACCGTGTTCCTGACCCATGGTTTCGGCGGCAGCTTCGATCACTATGCCGGCACCATCGCCGGGCTCTGGCTGGCGATGTCGAAGAAAGACATGCCGCCCATGATCTGGGTACTGCTCGACGAATCCGGGCCCACCGGTACCCACGAGTTCGCCGACTCCGTGAACAATGGCCCCTGGGGCCAGGCGCTGACCACCGAGTTCATTCCCTGGCTCGAGGGCCGCTACCGCATGGACGCGAAGCCGTCCGGGCGTTTCCTCAACGGTCATTCGTCCGGTGGCTGGGCCACGCTGTGGCTGCAGACGCGGTATCCGAAGATCTTTGGCGGCACTTGGTCGACCTCGCCCGATCCGAGCGATTTCCGCGACTTCACCGGTATCGACCTGAGCTCGCCCGGCGCGAACGCCTATCGCAAGCCCGATGGCAGCGAAAATCCGCTGGTCCGCGATAAGGGCCAGGTGATCGCCACGTTCGAGACCTTCGCCAAACTGGAGCGCGTGCTCGGTGCGTACGGCGGCCAGCTCGCCTCGTTCGAATGGGTATTCTCGCCGCGCGGCAACGACGGCCGGCCGCAACCGATGTTCAACCGCGACACGGGCGCGGTGGATCCGAACGTGGCCGCCTACTGGCGCGCGCACTACGACATCGCCCAGCGCCTGCGCACGCAGTGGCCGGCGCTGAAGCCGGATCTGGACGGCAAGATCCACGTGATCGTCGGCACGGCGGACACCTTTTACCTCGATGGCGCTGCGAAACTCCTCAAGGAGACCCTGGACGGTCTGCACGCGAAGAGCGACATCCGCTTCGTCCCCGGCAGGACGCATTTCGACCTCTACAAGGAAGGCGACGACAGCCAGGCGCTGCTGAAGAAGATCGCGTGGGAAATGTACGCCGTGGCGCGCCCCAAAA
>NZ_JBPGXO010000047.1:0-29838 GCF_056755555.1 Luteibacter sp. SVR4-7G
CGATTCCGCAGGGAGGCGTAGGCCGGACGAGGACTTAGCGAGAAAAACGGCAGGCGCCGGCGACCCGCCGCCACGCCGAAAGCGAAACGCGATGGCGATAGCCGAGCCCGGCAACAACGCTCCCTGCGGCGAAGCCGCTTAAGACACGGCACGTGCAGGTGGGGCAACCGACGCGAAAAGAGCAGCACGCGCGGTGCGCGCTCCTACCATTCTCTCAGCCAGCGGGCGAAGGCTCGCGCATCCGCGGCCATGGGCTCGGCGGAAGCGGCGCGCGCGAGCATCGACTGGAGAGCTTCGGGCAAGTCAACCGTCCGCCCGATGAGCGGCTCGACGATCGTGTCGAACTTCGCCGGGTGGGCCGTGGCGGCGATGGTCCAGTCCCTGCGGTCGCCGGCGAGGCGTAGGCGCTCGAACACGCGGATGCCGGTGGCGGTATGCGGGCAGAACACCTCGCCGTCGCTCGCCGCGTGACGGTGGATGGTGGCGCGGATCTCTGCGTCGTCCACGCTTTCGGCATGGCCGTTGCGCCGGGTTGCCTCGGCATCGCCGAACAGATGGACCAGGCGCTCGAAGTTGCTCGGGGCGCCCACGTCCATAGCGTTGGCGACGGTAGGCACCGCGTCCCGCGCCCTGTAAGGCATTCCGGCAAAGAACTCAGGCAAGGTGTCATTGGCGTTGCAGGCGAAGACCACTTCGCCAATGGGTAGTCCAATCTCACGGGCCCACAGGCAGGCCACGGCATTGCCGAGGTTGCCCGTAGGCACGATGGTGTTCATGCGCCCGTCCGCTTGCAGCGAGGCGTGGCCGAAATAAGCCATCTGCGGCAGCAGGCGGCCGAGGCTGATGCTGTTCGCGGACGACATCGGCACGTCCGCCTGCAGCGCCGCATCGCCCAGCGCTCCCTTCACCAGGCGCTGGCAGTCGTCGAAGCTGCCTTCGACGCGCAGGGCGCGCACGTTGTCGCCGAAGCTGCCCAGCTGATGGGCCTGCCGGGGCGAGACCCGGTTGTCGGGATAGAGGATCGCCACGCGCATGCCGGGCACGCCATCGAACGCGGCGCCGACGGCCGCGCCGGTATCGCCCGAGGTGGCGACGAGGATCGTCAGCGGCCGGTCGGCGTCGCGGCGCAGGCGGCTGAGACAGGCAGCCAGGAAGCGCGCACCGAAATCCTTGAACGCTGCCGTCGGTCCATGGAACAGCTCGAGCAGGTACGCGCCGTCGATGCGCAGTTCGCGCCGTGGCGCCGGGTGGGCGAAGGCCTCGGCACAGATGGCCGGCAGTTCCGGAGCGAGCAGGTCGCCCTCGAAGAACGGCTCGAGCATGCGCAGGGCCGTGCCGGCCAGGTAGCCGCTGCGCGGTGGCGTGCCGATCCGCGGCATGCTTTCCGGCACGTAGAGGCCGCCGTCGGGAGCCAGTCCCGCGGCGATGGCGGCGGAAAGGCCTACGGGCGCCGCACCGCCGCGTGTGCTGATGTAACGCATGCTCATCACAGGATACGTGCGGCGGGACCGTCGATCGGCGCGACCAGTGCGTCGCTCGCATGCCCGGCCGACACGAATGCCGCGCGCATGTCGCGCGCCGCCGCCTCGGCCGACGCGCGATCCTCGAACCAGCCGAAGACACTCGGACCCGCGCCGGAGATGCTGGCACCAAAAGCGCCGTGGTCCAGCGCGGCCTGCTTCACCTGCGCGAAGCCCGGGATCAACGGTGCACGCCGCGGCTCCACCAGCACGTCGGACAGGCCTTCGCGGACCAGGGCGGCGTTGCCGCTGTAGCAGCCGGCGAGCACCAGGGCGAGGTTCGTGCTCTGGGCAACGAACTCGTCCAGGGCGTAATGGCCCGCGAGCGCTGCCCGCGCCCTGCGCGTTTCCAGCACCACGTGCGGATGCACGAGCGCGCAGTGCCAGTCCGGCGGCACCGGGATGCGTACGAGGCGCGACGACGTGGCGAGCACGAGGCCCCCGATCAGCATCGGCCCGAGGTTGTCGCCATGCCGGCTGCCGCTCGCGACCACTTCGCCGTCCAGGGCGAAGGGATACAGCGCGTCCCGCGGCAGCGGCTGGTCGAGCAGGGCATTCGCGGCCACCACGGCGGCGACCACGGAAGCGGCCGAACCGCCCATGCCGGAACCGAGGGCGATGCCCTTGTGCAGGGTGAGTTCGAAACCGAAGGGCAGGTCCAGTCCCCGCAGCATCGACAGCAGGGCGGCGCCCGCGGTATTGCCGGGGGCGTCGTGCGGCAGGTCGGTGACCACGCCATGGATGGCGGCGATGCGGACTTCCCGCTCGGCGATGCGGCGGACTTCGGCACGATCGCCGGCACCCGCCACGGTATGGCCAAGGATGTCGAAGCCAATGCCGACGTTGCCGACACTGGCGTAGGCCTCGGCCACGGCGACATCCGCACGGGCCCGGGGCAAGGATTCTTCTTTCAGCATGCGCACCGTTTTACTCCCATCGCGCCCGCCACGCGCAGCAGGTCGGCGAACACCGCCGCCGCCGTGACTTCAGGACCGGCACCCGGACCCTGGACGACCAGCGCATTGTCGCAGTATCGGCGGGTGGCGAAACGAATGACGTTGTCGGTCAGGCGGGCGTGGGCGAAAGCGTGGTCGGGATCCACCGTCTCGACGCCGACGGACGCGCGGCGGCCTTGTAGCCGCGCCACATGACGAAGCACTCCGCCGGCCGCGCGCGACTGGGCGAGCCGGTTCGCCATGGGTTCGTCGAGTGCCTCCAGGTTGTCCATGAACGCCTCGCGGGAGCAGCCGGCGAGTTCGTCCGGCACCAGGCCGCCGATCTCGACATCCTCCAGCGAGAGGGCCAACCCTGCCTCGCGCGCCAAGATCACCAGCTTGCGGGCGACGTCCATGCCGGACAGGTCGTCGCGCGGGTCGGGCTCGGTGTAGCCCATGGCATGCGCCTGCCGGACCAGGGCCGAGAACGGCATCGATCCGTCGAAGCGGTTGAACAGCCAGGCCAGCGTGCCCGAAAGCATCCCTTCGACGGCCACGAGTTCGTCGCCGGTGTCGAGCAGGTCGCGCAGCGTATGCACTACAGGCAAACCGGCGCCGACGGTGCCTTCGTAATGCAGGCGCGCTCCGCTGGCGCCCTGCGCCGCACCGATGCGCCGCCAGCGTTCCAGCGGACCGCTGGCGGCGCGCTTGTTCGGCGTCACCACGTGAATGCCGGCGGCGAGCCAGCCGGCATAGCGGTCCGCGACCAGGTCGCTCGCGCTGCAGTCGGCAAGTACGGCGGGCTCGCCCCCGTCGCCCGCGACATGTGCGGCGAATTCGTCGAGCTCCGCCGGCCGCCAGATCTGCGCCCCGTGCGTACGACTGTTGAGCGCCTCATCGTCGCAGTCGAGCCACATGTGCCGGCTGTCGCTGACCGCACGCAGTCGAAGCTCGAGGTTGCACTGCAGCAGCAGGCGTGGCGCCGCGAACCGCAACTGTGCCAGCAGCGCGCTGCCGACCTTGCCGGGGCCGACCACGCCCACATGGACGACGAAGGGACTGACCGCCGCGCGCTGCGGTGCGGCGCGCAGGGGTGAATGAGGTGGTGCGATGGCAATGGACACGAGGACAGCCTCCGGGTGAGAGGCCCTTCACGTCACGTCAGGAGGAGTCGGCTGGAGCTTCGGCACCGGTCCCTCCTGCGGGAGGTCGGGGCCGGCAGCGACAAGGAACTAGGCGCGCGCGAACTCCGATCCTCCGACCAGGGTAGTGGTCGTGGTGGTAGTCGCGGTGGTGGACAGGGTCGCGAGCGCGCCGGCCGGAAGGGCCGTGGAGAAACGCAGCGCTGGCGTGTTGGGATGCATGAGTCGAAGGTATGCCTGGGGAAACCACGTGTCAACGGGAATGGTGTAGTCCGAACGGCCGAGGCATGTCGGCCGAAACAGTGTGATTACCCGCGGCTTCGCAAACTCATGTAGGAGCGCGCCTGCGCGCGACATCTTTTCGCGAAGAGTAACGGGCCCTGCTACTCACGGCCTCAAAAGCTGTCGCGCGCAGGCGCGCTCCTACACGGGGTTACGGCTTCGACAGATCGATGGCGTAAACCGCGTTGCCGTCGCCGTTGTCGCGCAGCTGGCGGATCGGGAGGCCCAGCGACTTCGCGACATCTTCCTTGCCCGCGGCCGAGGTGAAGATGACGGGTCCCTTCGTCTTCACGGGGACGAACTGCCAGGAGCGCTTTTCCACGTCCTTGCGCGTGAGGGTCTTCTTGCCTTCGACCCAGCGGATCACGACCTCGCGGTTGCCGTCCGGCGCGCTGAGCACGATGTTGTCTCCCGTCATGTCGGGGAACTCGCCGCCCCCGCTGGCGCGGTAGTTGTTGGTCACCACGATGAAGGCCTGCGAAGACTTCACCGGCTTGCCCTTGTAGCGCAGGTTGCCGATACGTTCGCCTTCGGGCTTCGACACGTCGATGGTGTACGTGATGCCGCCCTGCATCTGGTCGAAGTTGTAGCCCGGCAGCTTGCCGATGAGGTCCTGTTCGCCTTCCTTTGCCGGATCGATGCGGTTGAAGCGCGTAGCCGCCTTCTCCAGCCAGGCCTTCACCCCCGCGCCGTCGGTCTTCACCGCGGCGAGGGTATTGGGATAGAAGTAGAGGTCTGCCGCATTCCGGACCGTCATCGGACCCTTCGGCACATCGGTGAAGTCTTCGGGTCCGCCGAAGCCGGTGCGGAAGGCTGAGGCCGAGGAGAGCACCGGCATATCCTTCCATTCGGGATGCGTACGTCCGAGCTCTTCCCGGGCGTACTCGATCTGCGCCGCATTCACTACGGCCAGCGCCGACATGTTGCCCTCGTCGGCGAAGTAGCTCGTCAGCGCGTGGTCCGTGGCGCCGATCGGGGTGTTCACATAGGCCACGGCCGCTTCATGCGCCTCACGCACGATCGGAGCGATGGACGGGTCGGGAGCCACGCATTCGTTCTTCTTCGGACAGATCGGGCGTACCTGGCTGTGGCTCTTGTCTTTCTCCACCACCCAGCGCCCGCCTTCGCGGTGCAGGCTCATCTGGATCACGCCGAGGTCCTTGCCGAAGAAGCCGCCCATGACGGCAGGGATGCCGCGCACGATGCCGCGCTTCGCATCGACATCCTTCATGCCCGCGTAGCGGGGGCCGGGGAATTCGGTATGCGAATGGCCGAGCAGCAGCGCGTCGATGCCCGGCACGCCGGCGAGGTACCAGCCACCGTTTTCCATCTGCGGGGTGTAGGGCGCCGTGTTGAGGCCGCCGTGCAGGATCGCGACGACGAGGTCGGGTTTCTGCGCGAGCACTTCCGGCATGTAACGGTTGGCCGCTTCGACGACACCGTCCACGGTGACCTTGCCCGCGAGGTTGCGCTTGTCCCAATCGAGGATCGGCGGCGGCGTGAAGCCGATGATGCCGATCTTCAGCGTGGTGGCGACCGGCTTGCCGTCGCTGCCGGTGGCAGTGACGGTCTTCGTCACGATGGTCCACGGCTTGAAGATCGGCTTGCCGTCGCGCGCGCTGTACACGTTGGACAGCACGAGCGGGAATTTCGGACCCGCGCACTGGCGCGCCTCGACGCCATCCACGTTCATCGACGTGTTGGTGACCTGGGCGAGGAAGGGCAGGCCGTAATTGAATTCGTGGTTGCCGGCGGTGCCGCCGTCGTAACCTACCGCGTCCATGGCCTTGTACATCGCCAGTTCCGAATCGCAGCCGAGCGGCTTCACCAGCGCCTGGTAATCGGCAAGCACCGTGCCCTGGATGGTGTCGCCACTGTCGAACAGCACCGTATTCGGGAATTCGCCGCGCGCCTGGCGGATCAGCGTGGCGACGCGCTCGTAGCCGAGCGTGGGATCGTCCTTCTCCTTGTAATAGTCGTAGGAGAGGATGTTCGAATGAACGTCGGTGGTTTCCAGGATCGCCAGGTCGAGCATCGCACCGTCCTTCACCCCGGCGGGGGCGGCGGTCTTTCCGGCGGGAGCGCCGGCGCAGGCGGCAAGCAGGGCGGCCGAGAGCGTGGCGAGGGCGAGGGGCTTGAGCATCGGGGGAAATCCGCTGGAGACGTGGGGTTCGGGGCGCAAACTAGCAGAAACGCCATGACCGTACCCACCCTGCCATGAAAGCCTTTGCCTTATCCTTCGCTCTCCTGGCCCTGGCCCCTGGAGGGTCTCCGGTGACCCCGATCGCATCGAAAGTCCTCGTCGTCGGCCATCGCGGCGCGAGCGCGCTCCGGCCGGAGCACACGCTGGCCTCCTATGCGCTGGCGATCGAGGACGGCGCGGACTTCGTCGAGCCCGACCTCGTATCGACCAAGGACGGCGTGCTGGTGATCCGCCACGAGAACGAGATCGGCGGCACGACCGACGTCGCCGCGCATCCCGAATTCGCCGCGCGGCGCACGACCAAGACCATCGATGGCGAGGCCGTGACCGGCTGGTTCACCGAGGATTTCACGATCGCCGAGCTGAAGACCCTGCGGGCGCGCGAACGGCTGGGCGACGTACGCAAGGCCAGCGCCGCCCATGACGGCGAATTCGGGATACCCACCTTCGACGAGATGATCGAGTTCGTGGCCGCGGAGGCGTCCGCGCGCCGCCGCATCATCGGCATCATTCCGGAGGTCAAGCACTCCACGTATTTCCGCGGCATCGGCCTTCCGATGGAGGACAAGCTGCTGGCCACGCTGGCAGCGCATGCCTATACGCGCAAGGCGCCGGTGGAGATCCAGTCCTTCGAGGTCGGAAACCTGAGATACCTGCGCGGGAAGCTTGGCAAGGACCGCCCCAACGTCCGCCTGCTCCAACTCATGGAAGCCGCGAACGAGCATCCCGCGGACATGCCGGGCACGACGTACGGGCAGATGATGACGCCTGCCGGACTCAAGACCATCGCCGGCTACGCGGATGCCATCGGGCCGTCTATGCGGAGCATCATCCCGCTGGACGAGGAAGGCCGCCTGACCTTGCCGACCCCTCTGGTCCACGACGCGCACGCGGCCGGGCTCGAAGTCCACCCGTATACCTTCCGTCCCGAAAACCGCTTCCTGGCTAAGAATTTCCGGAACGGCGCGGACGACGCGCGCAACGAAGCGGGTTCGGTCGCCGAGATCCGGGCGTATCTCGGAGCGGGGATCGATGCGTTCTTCACCGACGATCCCGCCTTGGGGCGCAGGGCAGTGGACGGCCGCTGAGGCCAACACCCGCGCCGATCTGAGGCGACGACTGACGACACCCCTGTGGCTACCCCGCTATGATCGCCCGTCAGCCAGTCCCAGGGGTCTCCCGATGTCGTTAGCGAAATTCCTCCGCCACAAGTCCGTCGAGCAGCTGCAGGCCGAGGTGGGCCAGCGCAAGGACTTCCGGCGGGTGCTGGGGCTCTGGCAGCTCACGGCCATCGGCATCGGCGGCATCATCGGTGTCGGCATCTTCGTCCTGGCGGGACAGCAGGCGGCGCTGAACGCCGGCCCGGCGGTGGCGCTCAGCTTCATCATCGCCGGCTTCGGCAGCGCCTGCGCCGCCCTCTGCTATGCCGAGTTCGCCGGCCTCATCCCGGTCACCGGCAGCGCCTACACCTATGGTTACGCGGTGCTGGGCGAAGGCGCGGCGTGGATCATCGGCTGGGATCTGCTGCTGGAATACGCGCTCGTGGTCGCGGTGGTGGCGATCGGCTGGTCGGGTTACGTGCAGGTGCTCCTTGCCACCGCGGGCGTGCACCTGCCGGAGTGGGCGCAGAAGAGCATGAGCGCCGACACCATGAAGTACTACTGGCAGCAGGGTCTGGGGTCGCTCGGCGTCCATGCGACCAACCCGGTCGCCGGGCCCACCGACGGGCACCGCTTCAACATCATCGCCGCGGGCATTTCCCTGCTCGTCGCCATCCTGCTGTCGGTGAAGACGGAGTGGGGTGCGCGCCTCAACACGCTGATCGTCGGCATCAAGGTGCTCGGCGTGGCGCTGGTCATCGGCGTCGGCGCGTTCTTCATCAACACGGCCAACTGGCACCCCTTCATTCCCGAGCGCATCTTCGACGACAAGGGCGTGGGCCATTTCGGCTGGCACGGCGTGCTCACCGGCGCGAGCGTGGTCTTCTTCGCCGTGTTCGGTTACGACACGCTGACGACGGCCGCCGAGGAGGCTCGCGATCCACAGCGCGACCTGCCGCGCGCCGTGCTCCTGTCACTGGCCGTGGCCATGGTGCTCTATATCGCCGTGTCGCTCGTGCTCACCGGCATCGTGCCGTACGCCACCCTCAGCGGCGAAGCCTCCGTGTCCGATGCGTTCAACGCGATCGGCCTGCCCTGGATCAGCAACGTGATCGCCATCGCCGCCGTCATTGGCGTGATCAGCGTGCTGTTCGCCTTCATGCTTGGTGCGGCGCGCATCTGGTTCGCGCTCTCGCGCGACGGATTGCTGCCGGCCTGGTTCGCCCGCGTGCACCCGCGCTACGGTACGCCGGCGCGTCCGACCATGATCCTCGGCATCTTCACCGCCATCGTGGCCGGCCTGCTGCCGATCGGCGAAGTGGCCGAACTGGTGAACATCGGCACGCTGAGCGCCTTCATCCTCATCTGCGCATCGGTACTGGTGCTGCGCGTGCGCAAGCCCGGGCTCGAGCGCAAGTTCCGTACGCCCGCCGTGTGGTTCGTGGCACCGCTGGGCATCCTCTTTTCACTGGCGCTGATCTGGGGCCTTCCCTGGATCACCTTCGAGCGTTTCGCCATCTGGATGGCGATCGGCCTGATCGTCTACTTCACCTATGGCATCCGCCATAGCAAGCTCAATCGCGATAGTTAGCGCACCTTCTACGGACGGACCTCTGCCACGCGTTTTGCTCCAGACATAATGCCGTGCCGACGCGTGTCGGCAGGAACACGTCAAGGAGACGATAGTGGGGAAGTGGTCCTATACCATGCTGTGCATGCTCATCGCCGCGCCGGCGGCGTTCGCAGCCGATAGCGTGACCGTGCAGAAGCCTGTGGGCTTCAATGAAGACGCCGACATTCCGAAGTCCGTGCTCGACGAGTGCAAGCTCGAGAACGAATTGCCCGACGCACTGGCGGGCAAGGCGAAGGAGTCCGGCATCGCCGTGACCTTCGCCGACAAGGTGGCGGGCAGCGAACCCGGCAAGGCGCTGCAGATGGAAATTACCGATGTCGTGGCGGACGGCAATGCCTTCATGGGCCATCACAAGGCGATGACCGTCAAGGGCAAGCTCTACCAGGATGGTGCGGTGGTCGCCAGTTTCCGCGATCGCCGCACGTCCATGGGCGGCGCCTTCGGCGGCTTCAAGGGCAATTGCGCGGTGCTTGTGCGGACGGCCAAGGCCATTGGCGAGGACATCGGGGAATGGCTTGCCGCGCCGAAGATGGATGCGAAGCTCGGCGACCTGGAATAAGCCCGGAAGGGGGCAGGAGGCGGCAACGCGCCGCCTCCTGCGGATCAGAAGCGAAACTCCGCACCGCGCTCAACAGCGTCGCAGCGATGCACGCGTTCCTTCGCGGGACGCGCCGGGGATGGCACGGGATTCGAAATCCACCCGGGTCAAGGCAACACCGGCGCGGCCGATCAGCGACCAGTCCCGCGCCATGTTCCACTAGCCGTTCGCCCCGGCGAACCATGCGCGTACACGCAGGGTGTGCTTGTACATTCACCGACGCAGTTCTTGCTTGATAAGGAGGCGGTAGCCCGGCCTCCCGGACGAACATCAGAAACGGTATTCCACGCCGGCGTTGTACGTGGTCGCGCTCCAGTCGTTGCCCTTGCCCTTCTCGTTCTTGACCTTGACCGAGCGGTTCCCGTAGCGGGTGGCCTGCAGCGTGAGGTCGAGGTGGTCGGTGAGGGCATAGCCGAAGCCCAGTCCGAAATAAGGCGTGCTACGCGTAGCACGACCGAGGCTGGTTGCCTTCTTGGCGCCGGTGGCCTGGTACGAGAAGCGCGTGCTGACATGGGCGGTGCCGAGACGACCGATCAGCGACAGGTGTTCGGTCATGTTCCACTTGGCGTTCGCGCCGACGAGCCACGCCGCCGTGACCATGCGGTTCTTCTCGGTGGGCGTCTTTCGCTCGACAGCGCCGAGGTAGGCAAAGCCGCCCTCGACACCCAGCGCGAAGCTGCGGCCAAGGTCCCAGCGATAACCGGCCATGAGGTCATAGCTGCCGGCTCGCTTGCCGTCGAACGCTTTGATCTTTGTGTGGTAGTTGGCCTTGCCGGTACCGAAATGCACAAAGGCACCGCCAGCGGGGGCATCGGCGGCAAACGCCGCGAAGGAGGCAATGGACGTGGAAACGGCGACCGCGGTCGCGAGTAGTGGCTTTAACATGACAGGTCCTTGTGTCTTGAATGCTGCCGGCGACGGAATGGGCGCGGGCGGAGCGAAGTCTACAGATGCGTGGCGCCGGTGGAGACGCGCGAAGCGACGACGCGGCATTCCCCTACATGTTGTGGAGGCATTCGCTGAGTGCTCGTGTCCGCACTGGGCCACCTCATATGACCTTCTCCGGTTACATGCCGCCGGCCGGCACATTGAATACGGGGGGCGGGCGCCTTACCTTCAATGGTTTCCGGTACGAGGAACATCCGCCATGTCCGACCTCTCCGCATTCCCGATCACGAAACGCTGGCCCGCCGCGCACCCGGATCGCATCCAGCTCTATTCGCTGCCGACACCCAATGGCGTGAAGACGTCGATCATGCTCGAGGAAGTCGGCCTTCCCTATGAAGTGCATCTCGTCGACATCAACAGGAACGAGAGCAAGACGCCCGAATTCGAGTCGCTGAATCCGAACGGCAAGATTCCCGCCATGATCGATCCCAACGGTCCCGACGGAAAACCGATCGGCCTGTTCGAATCCGGCGCCATTCTGCTTTACCTCGCCGAGAAGACCGGCAAGTTCCTTCCGAAGGACGCGGCGGGGCGCTGGGAAACGATCCAGTGGGTCTTCTTCCAGATGGCGGGCATCGGCCCGATGTTCGGGCAGGTCGGTTTCTTCCATAAGTTCGCCGGCCGCGAATGGGAAGACAAGCGTCCACTGGAGCGCTATGTCAACGAGTCGAAGCGCCTGCTCGGCGTGCTGGAGCGGCAGTTGACCGGTCGCACCTGGATCGTCGGCGACGAGTACACCATCGCCGACATCGCCACGCTGGGCTGGGTCAACAACCTCGTGACCTTCTACGGCGCGCGTGAACTCGTCGGCTTCGACGATTTCCCGAACGTCATCGCGTGGCTGGAGCGTGGCATGTCGCGGCCTGGCGTCGAGCGAGGGTTGAAGATCCCGTCCCGCTCCTGACGGGCGGCGGGTGACGGAAAAGGCGGCCGCAAGGCCGCCTTCTTCATTTTGACGGCACTCCCGAGCGACCCGGCGCGATTTCTTGCGCGTAGCTGGCCCCGCCGTCCGTGACCTCTGGCATAGGGCGCCCCGGACGGCGGCGTTTAGGATCGAGAGCTTGCGCGGACCACAGGGGACCGTGCCGACCCGCTCGCAGGGATGGCCGGGCGACTTACCCGCTTCTCGGAGACCTACCAGTGAAATCCACCCTTCTTGCTTCCGCGCTGCTGGCCGCGCTGGCCGGCGCCGGTGTGTCGGCCGCCTACGCCGCCGACGATGCCAGCATGGTTCCTCCGCCGAAGGACGTCGCCTTCAACGGCACCCTGAAGCTCACCGTCGATGCGACCGATACCGATCACCGCATCTTCCGCGTCAAGGAAACCATCCCGGCGCAGCCCGGTCCGCTGACCTTGCTCTTCCCCGAATGGATCCCCGGCCACCACTCGCCGACCGGTCCGATCGACCAGTTCGCTGGCCTCGTGGTGCATGCGGGCGGCAAGCGCCTCGAGTGGACGCGCGACAAGTACAACGTCTACGCCTTCCGCGTCGACGTGCCGGCCGGTGCCACCTCGGTGGACGTGGAGTTCCAGACGCTGACGCCGCAGGACGCGCGCCAGGGCCGCGTCGTGATGACGCCGGAGATCGTCAACGTCCAGTGGAACCAGGTGTCGCTCTATCCTGCCGGCTACAACGCGGATCGCATTCCGGTCGACGCGTCGGTGAAGCTCCCTGCGGGCTTCCAGTACGGCAGCGCGCTGGAGCAGGCCAGCAAGGATGGCGATACCGTCACCTTCAAGACGATCGACTACGACAACCTCGTCGATTCGCCGGTGTTCGCGGGCCGCTACTTCAAGCGCGTGGACCTCGATCCCAACGGCCGCTCGCCGGTGCACCTGAACATCGTGGCCGACAGCGCGAAGGCGTTGGAGATCAAGCCGGAAGCGCTTGAGATCCATCGCAATCTCGTCAAGCAGATGGACAAGCTCTACGGGGCTCGCCACTACAACCACTACGACTTCCTGCTCGCCCTGACCGAGAAGCTCGGCGGGATCGGCCTTGAGCATCATCGTTCGTCCGAGAACAGCGCCTCGCCCAACTACTTCACCGAATGGGACAAGAGCTGGCTCGGCCGCGACCTCCTGGCCCACGAGTACAACCACTCCTGGGACGGCAAGTACCGCCGCGGCGCCGACCTCGCCACGCCGAACTTCAACGTGCCGATGGGCGACAGCCTGTTGTGGGTCTACGAAGGCCAGACCCAGTTCTGGGGCAACGTGGTCGCCGCGCGCTCGGGCCTCGTGTCGCAGGACCAGGCACGCGACCTGCTCGCCTTCGTCGCCGCCACCTACGACAAGGGCCGTCCGGGTCTTTCCTGGCGCAACATCCAGGACACGACCAACGATCCGACCATCGCCGAACGCCGTCCGCTCTCGTACCGCAACTACCAGATGAGCGAGGACTACTATTCGGGCGGCCAGATGATCTGGCTCGACGTCGACACGAAGCTGCGCGAGCTCACGAAGAACAAGCGCTCGCTCGACGATTTCGCCAAGGCGTTCTTCGGCATGAAGGACGGCGACTGGAAGGTCAACCCGTACACCTTCGACGAAGTGGCTTCGACCCTCAACGGCATCACGCCGTACGACTGGGCCAGCTACCTGCGTGAGCGCGTCGACGGCCACAAGGGCGACCTGGAAGGCATCGAGCGCGGCGGCTGGAAGCTCGTCTACAACGACAAGCCGTCCGACGCGGTGAAGGCCGCCGAGGGCCGCCGCCACTACACCGACCTGACCTACTCGGCCGGCTTCGCGGTGTCCTCGAAGGGCGACATCTCCGACGTTCGCTGGGACGGCCCGGCCTTCAATGCCGGCCTGTCCCCGGGCATGACGGTGGTCGCGGTCAACAACAAGGAGTTCGACGGCGACACGCTGAAGGACGCCGTCACGGCCGCGAAGACCGACAAGGCCCCGATCGAACTGCTGGTGAAGAACTTCGACACCTACAAGACGATCAAGATCGACTACCACGAAGGCCTGAAGTACCCGCACCTCGAGCGGGACAAGAGCAAGCCCGACTGGCTGGGCGAGCTGTACAAGGCGAAATAAGAAACACGAGAGGGCGCCGCAAGGCGCCCTCTCCGCATCCGCCCGCGCCGGGCCCATTTCGCGCCGGGCGCATTGTAGGAGCGCGCCTGCGCGCGACAGCCTTTCGCCAAAGGCAGCACGGCCTGCGACGTTCCCGCCAAAAGCTCAGCCCGCGCAGGCACGCTCCCGCACCGCTACTATTCGCGCATGACCCGGCAACCGCTGCCTCCCGGCCTCGAACTCGACCGCGCCCATCGCCGGCGGCGCCTGTTCATGCTCGTCTTCTGGCTGCTGGCCTTCGGCAGCGCGGCCGTCAGCAACATCCTCACCCTCCGTATCGATGCGCATCGCTACGGGGTCCCGGCGGAAACCTGGCAGATCGCCGTCAACGAGTTCACCAGCATGGCCGTGTCGCTGGCGATGCTGCCGTTCCTGCTCCGCGCCTGCGACCGCTGGCCGCTGCACGCGGACACCTGGCGTCGCCGCCTGCCGCTCTACGTCCTCGGAAGCATGGCCTGGTGTGCGCTGCACATCGCCGGCATGAACGCGCTGCGTTTCGCCATCTTCGGCCTCATGGACGCGCCATTCGATCCCGGCTCGCTCTCGTTGCAGGCCGTCTACGAATACCTGAAGGACGTCCGCACCTTCTTCATCGTCGTGGCGGTCTGGCACCTCGTCGAATGGTTCGGCCGCCGCGCCGGGGGCGAGGCCCACCTGCTCGACGCGCCCGACGAGGGTCCGCCGGTGGAGCCCGTCGACCGTCCCGAGCGTTTCCTGGTCCGCAAGCTGGGCCGCGACTTCCTCGTGGCCACGGCGGACATCGAATGGGCGCAGGCGTCGGGCAACTACGTGAACCTGCGCGTGCGCGGTCGCGACTATCCATTGCGCAGCACGCTGGCCGCGCTGGAAGCGCGGCTCGACCCGGCCGTGTTCGTCCGCGCCCACCGCAGCTACCTGGTGCAGCTGGCCCAGGTCAGCGCCATCGAGCCGCTGGATGCGGGGGAAGCGCGCCTGCACATGCTCGACGGCACCGTTCTGCCGTGCAGCCGCCGCTACCGGGAAAGCCTGCGGGCGCTAGCGGCGGGCGCCGAACCCGTCCAGGGCAGGGCCTGACAGTCCAGGCTAGGCCCCGATGGACAATCCCGCTACAATGCCCGTCCGCTGTTTACGCGCCCGTAGCTCAGCCGGATAGAGTAGTGGCTTCCGAAGCCATTGGTCGGGGGTTCGAATCCCTCCGGGCGCGCCATTCTCCAGGTATCCAACCGCGCCTCCTGAAAAATAGGGAGTTGAATGCGGCAAGTGGGTTCAACAATTCTTCGGCTAACGCTCTATAGACTTCTTCGGCGAGGATTTCGACGAAGTAGTGTTTTGGTGTTTAAGTCTCGGATTATCGTCCGTCTCTCTGGCGCCATTTGATTTCGACTCACGTCACTCTGTGTTATCCAGAACCACAAATCTTGTGCTGGCGCATGTTGGGGGATATCCATGGAAGCATCGACGAATTCACGGCGGCACGCGTTAGCCGCCGGGCTGCTAGGCCTGCTCGGGACGCTCGCCGCACAACCGGCCGCAGCGGAAGATCAGGTCAAGGTCGCGCAATCCATCACGCTGAACGGCGAGTCCGCGGAAGCGCAAGCCGACGTGAAGCAGGTCGCCGATGCCGTACTCCAGATCCGCGCGGGAAAAATCCAACAAGCGATCGACGGGCCGCTGACCGAAGTGGTGAACCGTTATGAAAAGCGCTATGGCAATCGCGACAACCAGTCGCTCGCCGAGATTGAGTACATCAAGGGCGTGCGTGCCAAGGGACGCTGAGCTGCATTGCTACCGCCCGGCGGTACCGGTACTCCAGATCGGCCCCTGATCGTCATAGATCACCATATTGCCGTCGCCCTGCACGAACAGTCGCGCGTTCGTGTGGCCGCCGGAGCGCGATTGCCAGGTCTTCGTGCCGAGCGAGCTGTACAGCACGAGGTTGCCGTCCTGCTCCAGGCGCAATTCGCCGGCGCCCGTATTCACCGTCCACGGGTCGGGTAGCCAGATCGATTGCGTCCCGTGGTAGAGCACGAGGTTGCTGTCGTTCTGCAGGTCGAGATGGTAGGCGCCGTCGCAGGAGATGACGCTCTGCCCCGGCACGATGCCTTCGCCGACGCCGAGCGATCCGCAGGTCGACGGCGAGGATGCGGCAGGCAGCGTGGGCGGCGTGAAGACGGCGAGGTTCACGGCGTTGGCGATGGCCTGCAGGCCATCGTCGTTCGGATGGAGGTGGTCGCCGGAGTCGTAGGCCGGAAGGAATCGCGTGGGCTGCTGCGGATCGTGCGTGGCGGCATCCTGGTCGATGATGCCGTCACAGCCGCTGTCCGGGCTGCGGATGAAGGCATTGACCTGGCCGCGCACGGCTTCGCCATCCGGAGACCAGCCGGATGACCCTTCGAACGGCGTTAGCGTGGAGCAGTAGAACTTGATGCCGCGATCGTGCGCACGTGCGATGAGCTGCTTTTCGGCATCGATGAGGCTTGCGGCACTGGGTACGGGCCGGTTGCCGAGATCGTTGATCGGATCGTCCGAGAAGATCACCCAGCGCACCCCGGCCTGATCGAGTACGTCGTGTTCGAAGCGGTTCGTCGCGCTGAGGCCGGCGCCGTCCGCGAGGAGGCGATTGCCGGAGATGCCCTGGTTGATGACGCCCACATGCTTGCCGGTGGCATTCAACCGCACGGCCAGGTCGTTGGGCCAGCGGCGATTGGCGTTGAAGGTGGAGGCGAAACCATCGGTGATGGATGCTCCCAGGGTCACGACGGCGCCCTGCGGCTCGTCATTCTGGATGTCGAGGTTGGAGAGGAATACGTAGTTGCCCTGGGCCGATGCGTTGATCGTCGCCTGACCGGCCACGTCGCCCGTCGCGTCGTACCGGGTCTGCGAACTGAAATCGTGGCCGCTGAGCTGCGACGGCGCCTGCGATACGTAGAAACTGATGGCCACGTCCGCAAGCGCGGGGATGACCATGTCGATCGCATCGCTTTCCTGCTCCTGCCCGGCGGGGATCGTGACCGAGGGCAGCCCGTTGGCCAGGAGCCTGTGGTCCGTCGCGGGATCGACCGAAGATCCGCCCGCGCTCAGTGCCACGTGGATGTCCGAGATCGTTACCGGGGCATTGCCGTAGGCGTTCGTCAGGCGTATCCGCGCGGACGTGCCCGCAATGCTCGTGTGGACGATATGCCGGAGCGTCTTGCCGGAGGGATTCGAGTCGCCGATGGCCTTTGCCGAGGCGCCCCAGGTGCCGACCCAGGGTGCCAGGGTGGAAGACGCATGCGCGGCGGCGCTGGCGCCGAGCGCAGCGGCAAGCAGGAAGGTGGCTCTCTTGTTCATCGGCTGGCTCCTGGACGGGGCCAGCAGTGTTTCAGCCCTTCCTTGCCGGAACCTAGGACGATTCCCGCGTGCGCGGCGGTTTTGCGAAGGTGGTCACGTTACCGCCTGCGGGTTCAGTCGCCGCTGCCGATGATCAGCACCGAGCCGAGCCAGTCGACGAGCAGGACGCCTGCGTGGATCTCCTCGCCGACGCGGGTCGCCAGCGTCCTGCACATGCCTTCCAGCTGGTTTTCCGCGGGAGCCGCCGGGGCAGGGGGCGGCGCGTCGGGCACGGCCAGCAGCAGTGGCAGCAACGCGCACAGCATGTGTCCGTGGTTCATCGCGGCTCCTCATCGCTCAGGCCGTGCTGGCGCAACACGTCAGATATGTCGAATCGCCAGAGATTGCGCGATCCGTTGAGCGGACCGGAGAAGCGACGCCGGAGCGAATCCGCGTCGTCGCGCGTCTTCGGGAAGCGCGTCTCGGGTTGCCGGTCGCTGGCGACGTACAACTCGCCGAAGTGCGGCCCCAGCGAGGGAGCGTTCTCGAGGCCCTCGCTGTTCACGTCGCCGGGCAGATGCTCCGGCTTGCCCCAGCGGCCGTCGGATTGGCGGAACGCGATGTAGATGTCCGCGCGGCCCAGCGAATCGCCTTCGTCGCCGGCAAACAGGATGAAGCGCTGTCGAGGGTCGATCGCCGGGTCAATCCGGTTCCGCGCGACGTCGCCAAGGTTTACCTGTTCCGGTGCCGCCAGGCCCTGCGCCGTGCGGCGGGCGACGTAGATCTGGTAGAACTTCCCCGAATCGGGCCGGTGGGCGGAGAAGTAGACATCGCCATTGGCCGCGATCGACGGGTTGTAGATCATGCCGCCATCGTTGAGTGCTCCGTCCACATGCACGGGCTCGCCCCAGCGGCCGTCGCTTCCGCGCTCGACGTACCAGAGGTTGGTGCCGGGGTAGCGATGGCCGCCAAGTTCGGCCGTGATAGGCGCGTCGCCCGCATGTGGCGGCCGGTTGGAGACGAAGTACAGACGTTTGCCATCCGGAGAGAACGCCGGCTCGGAGTCGTGCCATTGCCCGGAGAAGGGAGCGACCTCCGGTGCGGACCAGGTTCCTCCTTGCCGGTGCGATACCAGGATCGTGTCGTCCTTTTCGGCAAGGTCCGAGCGCATGAAGACGAGCGTCGACCCGTCGGGCGAAAGAGCGGCGGTCGTCTCCTGCTGGCCCGTGGAGATGACCCCGGGAGCCAGCAGGTCGCCAGCGCCCGCGGCGGTACACGTCAAGACCATGGCCAGGGCCAGGGCGAGGCGGTGCGATCTCGTGCGTCTCTTCCTTCCGGAGGGAGTCGACAGCGTGATACGCCCTTGCCGTTACCGCCGCAGCTTTGTGACGAGCGGTCGTCCGCGCGGGCCAGGCGGCGTCAGGCGATGCCCAGCGCACGCCTCGCGTGGGCACGGAAGCGACGGCTCAGGTTGAGCCGGGTGCCGTCGTGCAGCACCACGTCCGCGTTTCCCTGGAACAGGGGATGCACTTCGCGGATGCGCTCCACGTTGACCAGGGTGCCGCGATGGATGCGCAGGAAGCGGTGTGGATCCAGCGTTGCCAGCAGGCCGCGCAGGGTCTCCCGGTGAAGATAGGCCTGCTTGCCGACGTGGATCTGCACGTAGTTGCCGTCGGCCTCGATCCAGTCGATCGTATCGGTGGCGATCACGCGGATGTGTTCGCCCACGCGTACGCTGATCCGCTGCAGACGCGCGGCGCCGGGCAGCGCCGTTGCCGCTTCCTGGGGTAATGCCGCGTGCGCATGCAGCCCGTGCCAGTGTTTCCGGACGCGCTCCATGGCCTGGTCGAAGCGTGCCTGGTCGATCGGCTTGAGCACATAATCCAGAGCGTTGGCGTCGAAGGCACGCAAAGCGTGCTGGCCGTACGCCGTCGCGAAGACCACCATGGGCAAGGTGTCCGGCTTCAGTTCGCGCAGCAGCTTGAAACCGTCGAGTCCGGGCATGCGGATGTCCAGGAACAGGAGGTCGGGCTTCAACGCGTCATGCGCCTGCATGGCTTCGGCCGCGTTGCCGCACTCGCCCACGATGTCCACGTCGGGGTGCGCGGCCAGGGCCTGGCGCAGGGCCAGCCGGGCGAGCACCTCGTCGTCGACCAGCAGGGTACGGATCGGCTTCATGCCACGTGCTCCCGGAATGGGAAGCAGAGTTCCACGCGCGTGCCGCCGCCCGTGTTGCGGCTGAGCTCCATGCTGGCAGCCGCTCCGAACAGCACATCCAGCCGGGCCCGGGTATTGCCCAGCCCGAGACCTTCGGTGAGACCGCCGGGCGGCAAGCCGAGCCCGTCGTCGTCCACGCGCAGACGGAGCAGGTTTCCTTCGCGGTGGCTGGCGATGCTCAGGCTGCCGGGCTCGGCCTTGGCCAGCAGGCCATGGCGCAGCGCGTTCTCGACCAGCGGCTGCAGGATCATGCTCGGCACGGCGGCATGCAGCGTGTCCTCGGCCACGTCCAGCTGCGTCGACAGGCGATCCTGGAAGCGTACCTGCTGGATATCCAGGTAACAGCGCAGGAACTCCATTTCGCGCGACAGCGGCACCTGCTGCGCGTGGCGATGTTCCAGCGTCATGCGCAGGAAGTCGCTGAGGCGGGCGATCATCAGGCGCGCCCGCAGCGGCTCGGCCAGTGCCAGGGCGGAAATGGCGTTGAGCGTGTTGAA
This sequence comes from Luteibacter sp. SVR4-7G, assembly GCF_056755555.1. Lineage (NCBI taxonomy): Bacteria > Pseudomonadati > Pseudomonadota > Gammaproteobacteria > Lysobacterales > Rhodanobacteraceae > Luteibacter > Luteibacter sp. SVR4-7G. Next base: position 19,451 of record NZ_JBPGXO010000047.1, read on the forward strand.
CAGGAAGTGCGGTTGCAGCTGCATGCGCAATGCCTGCAATTGCGATTGCGCCAGCTGCGTTTCCAGCTGTGCGCTGCGAAGCTGTTCGTCGCGCAGGCGCCGCCGGGATTCGAGCCCGCGCAACACGACGAGGATGAGCCAGTAGGTGAGCAGCGACAGGTGGTAGCTGTAAGCGAACTGCATGCCGATGAAACCGGCCAGCGTATGTACCGGTGCGTGACCGGGGCCGCAGAGCGTCCAGAACACGGATAGCTGGGCCAGCATCTGCGCCAGCGCGACCAGCAGGCCCGCCGGTACATGCACCGCGCAGAAGCGTTGCCAGCCCGCCCCTGCGGACTGCCTGCCCAGCCAGCCGACGAGCGGTACCAGCGCCATCCACAGCCAGAAATTGGACAGGTTCCAGGTCAGCGCCCTGAACCAGTCGGGCGACCGGCCCTCGCTGATCGACGAGAGGCCGGCGCTGAGCGAATAGGACAGGGCCAGCAGCGTCCAGAAGGCGAACACCAGCGCATGCCGCATGAGCCGGGCATTACGGGTCGTGTTCACGCGGGTCCTCCTCCGAAGCCAGGGAGGCAGTGTGCGGCCTGGCGGCAATGCGGGGAAGTGCAGTGAGGACGAGCGGTCCGATCCCGGGGACGAGCGGCTTCAACCGCTCAATCGTCCACTCCGGCGATCAGCCCCGCATCGAGCCAGTCGGCCAGCAGGGCTCCTGCGCGGGCCACTCCGGCCTCTTCGCCGAGCCGTCCCACGAGCGTTTCGCACATGGCTTCGAAACGGTCGTCTGTCAGCACGCCAAGCAGCGCCGCATAATCATCGCCATCGTAGCGGCGCAGCCGCGAGAGGAACCCACGACGCCACACCACCAGTCCGCCCGGCGCGGCGAGCATCTCGCCGTCGGGTATGGCGCCTTCTTCCTGCAACGCGGACCACACCTCGTCGGCGTTGGTCGTCGCTACACGATGGTGCAGGCTTGGCGTCATGCGCAGGCGCGCCGTATCCCAGTCGACGGACCAGAGTGCCTCCTTCGGCATGGGTGCGGAGTCCCTGGCCACGAAGGCTGCCGACAGCGACCACTCGATCCAGGCAAGCTCGTGGAGGTCGGGGTTGTCCGGGAACATGGCGCGCAACGTCGTGCCGAAGTCCGCGCCGTAGTTGTCGAGCGTCCAGCCCTGGGGCGGGTGCGCATCGACGTGACGGATGGCTGCCTGACGGAATGCTTCGTCGCCGATCCAGCGAAGCAGATGGGGATAGCTCACCTGCAGACAGTTCACCAGCTGTGCGCGGTAGTTGTTCTGGTAAACAGCGAGCCCTGCTGCCGAACGTTCACCGAAGACGCTCGCGATGCCGCTGCTGCCGCCGGCCAGCCAGTCGCGAAAGCTCTCCTGCCATTGGACGAGATTCATGCGGCCTCCCGCTGGACCGCGCCGACGCTCCGGGCGATGTCGAGTTCGCCGAGCAGTTCGGGCAGGGGAGGAATCGAATCGTCGCGCTCGATCATGGTCGCGACCGGTCCGAGCAGCGACATGGCCGTGCGATACAGCGACCACACCTCGTCGCATACCGGCTGGTCGTGCGTGTCTATCAGCAGGCCCGGTCCTTCGGTGTGCCCGGCCAGGTGGACCTGGCGCACGCGGTCCGCCGGTATGCCGCGGAGGAAGGCCTGCGCGTCGAAGCCATGGTTGCTCGCGCTGACGAAGACATTGTTCACGTCCAGCAGCAGGCCACAACCGGTCCGCTCCGACATCGCGGCAAGGAAATCCCATTCGCTCATCGTGGCGCCTTCGAAGGCCACGTAGCTGGACGGATTCTCGAACAGCATGGCGCGGCCCAGCACGTCCTGCGCCATGTCGATGTTGCGGCAGACCCTGTCCAGCGCCTCCTCGGTATAAGGCACCGGCAGCAGGTCGTGCGAACTGAAGCCGGCGATGCGCGACCAGCTGAGGTGATCGGAAACGAACAACGGCCGCACCTCGTCGGCGAGTGCCTTGAGCCTGCGCAGGTAGGCGATGTCCAGGCCATCCGCTGAGCCGATCGACATCGACACGCCGTGCAGTGCCACGGGGTACTTCTCGCGTATCCGGCGCAGGATGTCGCGCGGCTGGCCGCCATCGACCATGAAGTTCTCCGAGATCACTTCGACGAAATCGACGGGAACCTCGGTGTCGAGGAAGTCGCGGTAATGCTCCCTGCGCAGGCCGAGGCCGTAGCCGGAGAAGGGCGGGGGTGGCGTGAACATGCGGAGGTCCTTGATGTCGTTCGTCGGTGGCAGGCCGGCCCCCGTCATTCCTGCGCAGGCAGGAATCCAGCGTCTTGCCGCCCGATGAGGATGGAGCCGCTGGATCCCTGCCTGCGCAGGGACGGCGTGGGGGGCACGAAGGTCCGGCAGGTTTACTTCGGCTCGGTGAGCGTGCCGCCGGCGGCCTTGCATTCGCTCGGGGTCTTCACCAGGACGCCTTCGCCCTTGCACGAGTTCAGGCCCTTGCAGTCGTGCTTGGCGGTGGCGCACAGGCTGGTGCCCTTGCAGGTGTTGATGCCGTAGCAACGGCCGGGTTCTTCCTTCGGTGCGGCAGTGTCGGCAGCACGGACGGGGGAGCCGATCGAGGCGACGGCGAGGGCGACGAGTGCGGCGGCTGCGGCAAAGCTGGTGCGGGACTTGGTGGCGACGGTGTTCATGGGTTCTCTCCTGCGATGAGGTCCGACGTGGACCGAAAGATGGATGGAATCAGTGGACGCTGCGGGCAGCGTCTTCGATCACCTTCGCGACCGCTTCCGGCTGCGAGATGTAAACGACATGGCTGGCCTTGACCTCGGTGACCTTCGCGTTGGCGCGCTTGTACATCCAGCGCTCGAGGTCCGGGCTCAGTGCGCGGTCGTCGCTGGCGACGACGGCCCAGACCGGCTTGTCGTGCCAGGCGGCCACCTGCATCGTGGCGCCGAAGGCGGCGGTGGTGGCGGGCACCTGCGAGGCGGCCATGAAATCGGTGCGGTTCGTCGAGAGATCGCCGGCGAAATCCGCGCCGAACTTCGCCTGGTCGAAGAACAGGTGACCGTCGCGGGTGGCGACGACGTCGTTGCTTGGCGAAGGCATGGAGCCGACGAGCTGCGACAGGCTCTCGCCGACGTCCGGCACGACGGCCGCCACGTAAACCAGCGCCTTCACCTTGTCACGGTTGCCGGCCTGGGTGATGACTGCGCCGCCATAGCTGTGACCGACGAGGACGACGGGACCGTCCTGGGTGCGGATCTGCTCGCGGGTCAGTTCGATGTCGTTCGCCAGCGTTTCGATGCGCGGCTGCACGACGCTGACCGTATAGCCCTTGTGGATCAGGATGTCGTGGACAACACGCCAACCCGAACCGTCGACGAAGGCGCCTGGCACGATGACGATGTTCCTGGCGCCGGGAGGTGCCGCCGCGTCGGCGGCGGAGGCAGCCGTGCCGCCTCCGAGGGCCAGTGCGGCGATGGCGATGCTGAGGAGTTTGCGCATGGGAATCCCTGCTTGGTTTCGTGGATAGAGGAGAGTCAGCGGCGAAACAGGCGGTCGAGCGACCAGGCACCGCCGCCGCGGGCAAGGAGCGGAAGCAGCAGGCCCGCCCAGGTGAGGTGCGTCGGCCACGCGTCCGGGTAGACGAAGACCTCGATCACCGTCGTCATCGCCAGGAGGCCCAGCGCCGAGACCCGCGTGAAAAGGCCGAGCACCAGCAACACGGGGAAGGCGTGTTCCGCATACGTCGCCAGATGCGCGGCGATGGTTGGCGATACCAGCGGCAGCGCGTATTCCGAGGCGAACAGGTCGTAGGTGGATGGCTTGATGTTGAGGAAGCCGTCCACCTTGGTGCGTCCGGAGAGGAAGAACACCGAGGCGATGCCGAACCGGGCGATCAGGAGCAGCAGGTCGTCCGGCAGCACCCGTTGCAGAATCGACCGCGGAGTGTTCACGCCTGCGGCTCCAGCGTGCCGTGCCCCTTGGGCGTCTTGATGGTGGTGCAGGTGCCCTTCTCGACCAGCACCCAGGCGTTGCCCTGGTAATCCTTCTTCGACGTGGCGGCGCAGCTGGTGCCCGGCCCGGCGGCGCAGTCGTTCTGGCCGGCCTTTGAGACGCCGTAGCATTTTTCCATGGGCTTCTTCGCATCGTCGGCATGCGCGGCGGAAGCGAGGGAGACGAGGCCGAGGGCCAGGGTGGCGGCGAGCGCGGTGTGCTTGCGGATCATCGGTGATTCCTTCGGTAGTGGATGGGGAGTGGTGCGGGTCAGGCGAGCTGGAGCTCGACGTCGATGTTTCCGCGCGTCGCCTTCGAATACGGACACGTGCTGTGGGCGGCCTGGATCAGCTCGTGCGCGAGGGCCGCGTCGATACCCGGCAGGCTCACGGTGAGGCGGGCCTGGAGGAAGTAACCGCCTTCGCCGGTGCCTAGGTCGACTTCGGCGTCGATGGCGGTGTCCTTCGGCAGCGCGACCTTGCGTTCGGCGGCAGCCAGGCCCAGGGCGCCGATGAAGCAGGCAGACCAGCCGGCGGCGAACAGCTGCTCGGGATTGGTGCCGGTGCCGGGGCCGCCCGGGGAGGACAGCTTCACGTCGAGGCGTTCGTCGGAGCTGCGCGCCTGGCCGTTGCGGCCGCCGGTGGTGCGGGTCTTGCCGGTATAGAGGACGTTCTGGATCTGTGACATGGCGTGGGTTTCCGCTGCGATGGCTGGTGGCCAGCCGGTGTGCATAGGAAACCGCCGGGGCGTATCCCGCCTGTGTCGCGGCAAGCGCCGAAGCGCATCGGAATGTGTCAGGCGCGGGGGCCGATACATTCGGGTACAAACCGGCCGGGATCGGTACAAAGCGATACAAAAAGCCGCTTGCCGGGACACTTTCCGTATAAGTGCCGGGCGTCCAATAGGGACCATGCGGGATATTCCCGCGCCCCCTGTCGAGGTACACCCATGAAATCCTTCCGTCTCGCCGCCGCCGCCCTGGCCCTGGGCCTGGCGCTCGTCGCCGCCTGGCCGGGCGCGTGGAACGCCCGTGCCGGCGATTCGTCCGCACCGGCCGCCCCCGAATTCGCGGGCATCGACCGCTGGTACAACTCACCGCCGCTGAGCATGGCCGGCCTGCGCGGCAAGGTGGTGCTCGTCGAATTCTGGACGCACGAATGCATCAACTGCCTGCACGTGCTGCCGCATACGAAGGCGCTGTACGACAAGTACGCGGGCCAGGGACTGGTCGTGGTCGGCGTGCACACGCCCGAATTCGACGAAGAGCGCGACCCGCTCCGCGTCCAGGCGGCCATCCGCCGCTACGGCGTCACCTGGCCGGTGGCGACGGACAATGGGCTGCAGACCTGGAACGCCTGGGGCAACCAGTTCTGGCCGGCGCTGTACCTGATCGATCGCGACGGGCGGGTGGTCTACCGCCACTTCGGTGAGGGAAACTACGAGGAGACGGAGCAGCGCGTCCGCCAGCTCCTGGCCAAGGCATGATCCCATCCATGGAACACATCGACCACATCCTCGTCGTCGACGACGACCACGGCATCCGCACGGGTGTCGTGGACTACCTGCGCAAGAACGGTCTGCGTGCCACCGCGGCGGCCGATGGCCGCGAGATGCTGGCCCAGCTGGACGGTTCGGCCTTCGACCTCATCGTGCTCGACATCATGATGCCTGGCGACGATGGCCTCGTGCTCTGCCGCAACCTGCGCAGCGGCAAGCACCGCGCGATCCCGGTCCTGCTGCTCACCGCTCGCGACGACGAGACCGACCGCATCATCGGCCTGGAAATGGGCGCCGACGATTACGTGGTGAAGCCGTTCTCGCCGCGCGAGCTGCTGGCGCGCATCAAGGCCGTGATCCGCCGCACGCGCATGCTGCCGCCGAACCTGCGCATCACCGAAACCAGCGACATCATCTCCTTCGGCCGCTGGCGCCTGGACACCACGGCGCGCCACCTGCTCGACGAGGACGGCACGGTGGTGTCGTTGAGCGGCGCCGAGTTCCGCCTCCTTCGCGTGCTGCTCGATCATCCGCAGCGTGTGCTCTCGCGCGACCAGCTGCTGAACCTCACCCAGGGACGCGACGCGGAGCTGTTCGACCGCTCGATCGACCTGATGATCAGCCGTCTTCGCCAACGCCTGCGCGACGATGCGAAGGAGCCCGCGTACATCAAGACCGTGCGCAGCGAGGGCTACGTGTTCTCCATGCCGGTGACCGTGCATGGGGAAGCGCCGTGAAGGCCATGCCCCGGTTGCGTGCGTGGCGGCCGTGGACGGGGAGCATGGCCTCGCGCATGTACCTGATCATTTTCGCCGGTCTCCTCCTTGCGCATGCGCTTTCGTTCGGCCTCATGTTCTATGAGCGCTACGAGTCGGCAACGAACGTCATGCTCAACACGCTGGATAACGAAGTCGGTACCTCGGTCGCGATCCTGGACCGTCTCCCTGCCGCGGAGCGCCCGCAATGGCTGCCGCGATTGCAGCGCGACAACTACCGTTTCATCCTCGGGCCGGGCGAGCCGGGCAAGCCCCTGGTATCGGAGCGCTCGCGCGACGTGACGGCGATGATCGCGAAACAGGTGGGTGCCAGTTACGGTGCACATGGCGAGACGATTTCCATGAAGCCCGAGCGCTATCAGATACACCTGACGTTGCACGACGGCTCGCCGTTGACGCTGGAGATCATCCCCCGGGGCGTGATGCCCATCGCCGAGTGGCTGCCCTTCGTGCTCATCCTTCAGGTGGCCTTGCTCCTGGCCTGCGGCTGGTTCGCCGTGCGCGAGGCCTCGCAGCCGCTGGCGCGGCTGGCGCGTGCGGCCGATGCGATGACGCCCGCGGCCGACGGCCCGCGCATGTCCGAGACCGGGCCGACGGAAGTCGCCCATGCCGCCATGGCCTTCAATGCCATGCAGGACCGCATCGGCCTTTACCTCAAGGAGCGCCTGCACATCCTCGCCTCCATCTCGCATGACCTGCAAACGCCCATCACGCGGATGCGCCTGCGCGCCGAATCGCTCGACGACGGCTTCGAGCGCGACAGGATCCTCGACGACCTGAAAGAGATGGAACACCTCGTGCGCGAAGGGGTGGCGTATGCGCGCAGCGCCCACGGCGGCGACGAGACGCCGGTACGGATCGATCCCGCGGCCTTCCTGGAAAGCCTGGTCTTCGATTACCAGGACACCGGGCAGCCGGTGACGCTGAATGGCAGCATCGAGGGCGTTGCCACGGTGCGGCCGCGTGCGCTGCGCCGGGTGCTCGGCAACCTCATCGACAACGCGATCAAGTACGGCGGCGCGGCGGAGGTCGGCGTCTGCCACGACGAGCAGGGCAGGCTCTGCATCACCGTGTCCGACCGCGGCCCAGGCATTCCGGAGGAAGCCCTGGAGGACGTGCTCCAGCCATTCTACCGGCTGGAGGCCTCGCGCAATCGCGATACGGGCGGCGCAGGCCTCGGACTGGCCATCGCCACCCAGCTCATGCGCTCGATCGGCGGAAACCTCGGCCTGGCGAATCGCGAAGGAGGGGGCCTCGTTGCAACGGTGACCCTGCCGTAGAGTTCGGCGATCGACGGTGCCGCGTTCCGATCGTGGCAATCGCCACGTACGACGACCGGTCCTGGTCCGCCTGGCGATCAGCTCAGGAGGTCGGCCCGGTAGGCGTAAAGTCCGGGGGAGCCACCGGTGGCGATGAAGAGCACTTGCTCCCCGTTGCGCACGACGCCGTGGCTCAGGTCGCGCAGCAGTCCTGCGAAGGCCTTGCCGGAATACACCGGATCCAGCAACAGGCCTTCGCGGCTGGCGGCAAGGCGCAACGCGGCCTTCATGCCATCGGTCGGCACGCCGTAACCGGCACCGAGGTGCGCGTCGTCGACGGTTATGTCGCCCATGTCCAATTCCGCGTCCGATCCGAGCAGGGTCAGCGCTTCACGCGCCAGCGCCAGGGTCGCGCGCCGCGCCGCCTCCGCCGGCGCGAGCACAGAGTAGGCGGTAATCGTCGCAGGCGAGCGGCCCATCGCGGCGAATCCCGCGACGAGCCCCGCGTGCGTGCCGCTGCTGCCGTTCGGTAGCACGATGCGATCGAAGCGTCTGCCGAGGGTGTCCTCCTGCATGACGATTTCCCGTGCGCATCGTGCATAGCCCAGCGCGCCGAGTGGGGTGGAACCGCCGGTGGGCACTATGAGCACCTTGCGGCCTGCGGCTCTAAGCTCCCCAGCCCGTGTTTCCGCATGCTCGAGCGCATTCTCGCCTCGCGCGAGGATGATCGGCCGGGCGCCGAACAGTTCATCGAGCAGGACGTTTCCGTTTTCCTCGTAATCGCTATCGTCCTTGGGCACGAGCCGCGACAGGATCAGTTCGCACGCGAACCCGTGCTTCGCCGCGGCCGCAGCAGTGAGGCGGGCATGGTTGGATTGCACGCCCCCCACGCTGACGATGGTATCCACCCCTGTCGCGCGCGCGTGGCCGAGGTGGTATTCCAGCTTGCGCAGTTTGTTGCCGCCGCCGCCCAGCGACATGACGTCGTCGCGTTTTACGAACAGCCCGATGCCTCGCGGCGCGAGGCCCAGTTCGTCCTCGATGCGCATCATGCGTTGGATGGGGGTCGGGCCATCGAGCAGGTCGAGGCGGGGGAAACTGTCGAAGACGTGCGGGCTGGCGGGCATCGCCGGACTCAGGGGAAGTCGATGATAGCCCCGATCATGCCAGCTATTCCCGCAAGTAGCCCGTCGCTCCCGCGAGCTTGGGAGCCTGACTCCTCCCGCATGCATGGGAAAGCCCTCATAAAAAAAGCCCCGGTCTGGGGCCGGGGCTTCGTACGCTGTCGAGGTGCCGCTGCCTACACTCTCGGCCCGCGACGCAACCCGCCGAACAGCAGCGAAAGAATGAACAGGATCAGGAACACCACGAAAAGGATCTTCGCGATGCTGGCAGCGCCCGCGGCGATGCCGGTGAAACCGAAGACCGCGGCGATAAGCGCGATCACGAAAAAGATGACGGCCCAATGAAGCATGATGTTCTCCTCTGGCGAGTAAACGGTGGATGTCAGTAGTTGCTATCGAGGTTCCGGCGGAATTCCTTTACCTGGTTATCCGCTTCGTCCCTCGCCACGCCATAGCGTTCCTGGACTTTGCCTGCGAGGTATTCGCTGCTGCCTTCGGCAACCGTCAGGTCGTCGTCGGTGAGCTTGCCCCACTTTTCCTTTATCTTGCCGGCCAGCTGTTTCCACTGGCCCTTGATGGTGTCTTCGTTCATCGCGGATCCTCGATTAGCCCGCACGACGTCCATCGCCATGCCGGGTCGAGGCCAATTCGAGCATCGGCGGGTTGAAATGTGCGTCTGTGACGGGTGACGTGAAGGCTCACCCGTCCTTGGCGTCCCCTATACGGAGTAAGCGCCCGAAAGGCAGTTGCGGGCCGCCGCGCCATGGTGGATCGTGGCGCCTCCCATCCCCGAAGGACCCGCCGCATGAATGCGCAACGCTTCCGAGATCTCCACGCAGGAACGGCACTGCTCGTCCTGCCGAATGCCTGGGATGCCGCCAGCGCGGCGGTGGTCCGCCACGCCGGTGCCAGCGCCGTCGCCACCACCAGCGCCGGCGTGGCCTGGTCGTGCGGCTGGCCGGATGGCGATCGCCTGCCGGCGGAGGAAATGCTTGCCGCGATTCGCCGCATCGTCCGGGCCATCGATGTGCCGCTCACCGTGGATGTCGAGGAAGGCTGCTCCGACGATCCTGCCGAGGTCGGCGCCTTCATCGGCGCGCTGGCGGACATGGGCGTGGCGGGCATCAATATCGAGGACGGCACCAAACCGCCGGAATTGCTCGTCGCGAAGCTGCGTGCCATCCGCGAGGCGCTGGGCGCGCGCGACCTTTACGTCAATGCGCGGACCGACGTGTTCCTGCGCGGCATGGCTTCCGGTGCCGCAGGCGTGGAAGAGGTGTTGCGTCGTGGTGCGCTGTACCGCGAAGCGGGCGCGGATGGCCTGTTCGTTCCGGGCATCAAGGTCATCGACGAGGTGCGCCGCGTGGCCGCCGGCGCGGCGCCGATGCCGTTGAACGTGATGCTCGTGCCCGGGCTGCCTTCGCGCGAGGCACTGTTCGAAGCGGGGGCGCGGCGGCTGAGCGCGGGTATCGCGCTCTCGCTGGAGGCGTATGCCACCGCCGGGCGCATGGCGGCCGAGCTGCTGGAGCGCGAGGCGCCGGAGATTGGCTACGCGTCCCTCAACAGCCTGCTGGACCGGTAGCGCGCCCGCTGGCCGGGGCCGCGGTCTGTAGGAGCGCGCCCTGCGCGCGACAGCTTTTCGCGAAGAGCACCAGGCTCTGTTGCTCACGGCCCCAAAGGCTTTCGCGCGCAAGGCGCGCTCCTACAGGAGGGGCCGGGGGGGACGGGGTTGCCCTGTCTCTTATACACATCT
>NZ_JBPGXO010000048.1:0-29477 GCF_056755555.1 Luteibacter sp. SVR4-7G
ACGCCCGAGCCAAATGCGATGGCGCTAGCCGAGCCGGGGCTTAAGCTCCCTGCGGCGAAGCCGCTTAAAGCATGGGCCCGCGCAAGCGGGCCAACCGATGCGAAACGCTCAGCGTGCGAGGGGCGCCATCAACGGCGCCGGCTGTGTGTTGCTACTCCCCATCATCTTCGAAGCGCAGGTGCTTCACGCTGCGACCGTGACGGCGGACCAGTTTGAGTGCCTCGACGCCGACCTTGATGTGCCGCTCCACGAAGTTTGCCGTGACCGCGGCGTCGCTGGTTTCCGTCTTCACGCCCTCGGGGATCATCGGCTGGTCGGACACGAGCAGCAGTGCGCCGCAGGGGATGTGGTTGGCGAAGCCGGCGGCGAAGATCGTCGCGGTCTCCATGTCGATCGCCATGCTGCGGGTGCGGCGCAGGTATTCCTTGAAGCCGTCGTCGTGTTCCCAGACACGGCGGTTGGTCGTGTACACCGTGCCGGTCCAGTAGTCGTGGCCGAGGTCGCGGATCATCGTGGAGACGGCGCGCTGCAACTGGAAGGCAGGCAGCGCCGGCACTTCGGGAAGCAGGTAGTCGTTGGACGTGCCCTCCCCCCGGATGGCGGCGATCGGCAGGACCAGGTCGCCGATGGCGTTCTTTTTCTTCAGCCCGCCGCACTTGCCCAGGAACAGCACCGCCTGGGGCTCGATCACGCTGAGCAGGTCCATGATGGTGGCGGCGTTCGGGCTGCCCATGCCGAAGTTGATGAGGGTGATGCCATCAGCGGTGGCATTGGGCATCGGCCGGTCCCGGCCGCGCACTTCGACGCCGTGCTCCTGGGCGAAGCGGTCGACGTAATGACCGAAGTTGGTTAGCAGGATGTGCTGGCCGAAAGCGTCCAGGGGGGTGCCCGTGTAGCGGGGCAGCCAGTTGGAAACGATCTCGTTCTTGGTTTTCATGTCGAGCCTGGATGCGCTTGCGCGTTACCGGCGACGCCACGCCGGCGGAGTGCCATTTCAGTCATGCGAGTGTAGCATCCAGCTTGACGGGGCCGACGGGCCTTCGAACGGGGGTGACAATGCGCATCGGCGTGGCGATCGATGCGGCATGCGACGTGCCGCATGACTTCCTGGAACGTAACGGCGTCGCGGTGATGCCAATCGCGGTCAAGGTCGACAACCAGCGCTTCAAGGACGACCGCGATCCCGCGGAAATCCAGCGCTTCCGCGACCAGAAACTCGGCAGCCGCAGCCATTCGGCCGAGACCGAGCCCAGTTCGGTGGAGGACGTGCAGGCCCTCTTCCTGGATCGCCTGGTGAAGGAGTACGACTGCGTCGTCTGCCTGACCATCATGGCGACACGCAGTCCGATCCACGACAACGTGATCAAGGCCAGCTTCGCGATCCTGAAGAATTACCGGCCCATCCGCGAGGAGGCCGGCCGGAGCGGCCCGTTCCTGATGCGCGTGGTCGACACCCGCAACATCTTCGCCGGCGCCGGCCCCGCCATCGCGGAGACGGTGCGGATGATCCAGGCCGGCCGCTCGCCTGCCGAGGTGCGCGAACGGGCGGCGCAGATCGCCGACTGCTCCTATGGCTACATGCTGCCCCGCGACCTCAACTACCTGCGCTCCCGCGCCCGCAGCAAAGGCGACCGCAGCGTGAGCTTCCTCAGCTCGATGCTGGGCACGGCGCTCGACATCAAGCCGATCCTGCGCGCCCATCGCGGCGAGACGGGGCCGGTGGGAAAGATCCGCGGCTTCGAACAGGGCGCCCTGGCGCTCTTCGAATACGCCGCCAAGCGGGTGCAGGCGGGACTCCTGGTACCGTCCCTCTCGCTCAGCTACGGCGGCGACCTCGACGACATGCGCAACCTGCCCGGCTACAACGCCCTCGTCCGCACCTGCGAGGACGCCGGCGTGCAGGTCCTGGAAAGCCCGATGGGCATCACCGGCATGGTCAACGTGGGCGAAGGCGCCATGACCCTCGGGCTCGCTTCCGAGGACCACCTGGCCGAGTTCTGAGCATGTACGCGGTCCGCAGCGCGGTGCTGGCGGCGATGCTGATGGCGGCCGGCACGGCGACGGCCGGAACCGTCTACAAGTGCGAGGCCGGGGGCCGGACGATCTACCAGCAGACCCCCTGCGCGAAGAGCCAGCGCCAGCAGACGATCCAGTTGCAGGACCCGGCGCCGGCCGTGGACCGCCCGGCCGCTGTGCCGGCGCCGTCACCTTCGGCAGCGGACGCGGAGACGCCTCAGCCCTCCGCCCCCAGCGCCCCTCCGCCGACGCTGTTCGGCTGCATCAGGGCGACGGACGGCAAGCCTTACACCAGCCCCGACGGGCGAACCGAACCGTACATGGCGCCGCTGGGCGTCCTCGGCGCGGTGGGCCAGCCGCTCGCCGATACCTATGGCAACCGCGGCTCGGCCACCGCGTCCGCGCCGGAGTTGAACCGCGGCAAAGGCAACGTAGCCGCGATAACGAACAGCAACTACGTATGGGTGCAGGACGAGTGCCGGCCCCTGTCCCCGGCGGAATCCTGCCGCGCATTGCGCGACGAAGCGGAAGCGAACCAGCGCTCCATCCGCAACGCGTTCAAGAGCGAGCGCGGCCCGCTCGAAGCGAAAGACGCGCAGTTGCGGCAACAGCTGCAAGGCTGCCACTGAGCAACAGCCGCACAGCTGCGGCTCGCACAACGAATTCCTGTCAGGCTGGTGTCGCCATGCGTTCCGTCGCGGCGACGGCCAGGCCGGACACGACGCCGAGCGACGGATCGCCCTCGGCCATCGGAATGCCCGGGAAGCTTTCGCGCACCGCCGCCTTCACGATCGGCGAGCGCGAGGTGCCGCCGGTGAGGAATACGCTTGCCGGAACGGACGGCCATTCCTCGCGAACTTCGCCGAGCAGCCGCTGCATGCGTTCGATGAAAGGCTCCACCGCCTGGTCCATGTCGGTGCGCGCGATGTGCACGCCCAGCCCCGCTTCGAGGAAGCCGAGGTCCGCATCCGTGCGCTCGTGGCTGCTCAATACGATCTTGCTGCGTTCCGCCGTCTGGTTCAGCCGCGTGGTGGCTCCCGGCTGCTGCAACGCCTGCAGGCGCGAACGCCAGGGCTCGTCCACGAAGCGGTAATCCTGGCGGCGGAACTCGCGCTGCTTCGGCAGGTTGTGCACGCTCGCCGCTTCCACGTAGTGGTGCACGGGCACGCGGGTGACGTTGTTGCCCAGCTGCGGCATGAAGGCGTGCATGCTGAGGTTCACGTCGAGGTCGGTGCCGCCCTTGGCAAGGCCCCAAGTGCGCACGATCCGCGGCAGCTCGTCGCCACCGAGTTCGGCGAAGGCGACGTCGGTGGTGCCGCCACCGATGTCGACGATCAGCGCCGTCTGCCGCGTGGCGAGGCGCTTGTGGTAGTGCATCGCCGCCGCGGCCGGTTCCTCGAGGAAGCTCACGCTGTCGAAGCCGGCGATGGCGGCCGCCTCGCGCAGGATCTCCACCGCCTGTTCCGAGCCCTTCTCACCCATGGAACTGCGGAAGTGCACCGGCCGGCCGATCACCGCCGTGCGCACCTCGTCGCCGAGCTGACGGGTCGCGGCGAGACGGATGTGCTCGAGGACGTACGTGGCGATGTGCACGATCACCTTGCGCACCTGCGGGTCCATGCGGAACCCGAGCATCGATTTCGGCGATTCGATCAGGTTGCCGTCGCCATACTCGAGATACGCCGCCACGGCCTCGTCGCCGAACAGCGCATCCTCGAAGCTCTGCACGGTCGCGGCGCGCGCCTCCGCGGAGCGGCGTTTCGTGGGATCGGGCACCACCTCGGGAAAGAACACCGCGGTGCGGAACTGCTTCGCGTCACCGAAGGCGACATGGGTAAGCTCGCCATCGACGTAGGTCGCGGCGGCCGTGTAGCTCGTGCCGAAATCGATACCGATGCGCATGGAAATTCCTCGGGGGAACTCCCAATCTTAAGGCTTCAGAAGCCGTAGCGCAGGAATCCGCCGTCCACGGCCACGATTTCCCCCGTGACGTAGCTGGACGCGGGCAGGCAAAGGAAGGCCACCGCGCCGGCGACTTCCTCGGGCTCGCCGATGCGCCCCATGGGCGTGCGGTCCAGTACGTCCTCGAGGTACTCCGCGTCGGCCAGCGCCGGTTCGCTGCGCTGCGTGCGGATGTACCACGGCGCCACCGCGTTCACGCGGATGCCGTCCTCGGCCCATTCGCAGGCCAGGTTGCGGGTCATCTGGTGCAGGGCGGCCTTGGTCATGCCATACGGCGAACCGGTGCGTACGTGGACGATGCCCGACACCGAGCCGACGTTCACGATCGCGGCGTTGGCGTGCTGAACGAGGTGGGCATAGGCCGCGCGGCTCATTTCGTAGGCGGAGAATACGTTGAGCTCGAACAGGGCGCGGTATTCGTCCGCCTCGTAATCCAGCGTGGGCTTAGGCGTATTGCCGCCCACGTTGTTCACGAGGATGGACAGGTTCATGCCGAGGTCGGTGACCCAGTCGAAGACGGCGAGGCGGTCTTCGTGGTCCGAGAGATCGGCCGCCATGCCGAGCACTTCGACGTCGGGGCATTCCTCGGCGAGTTCGTCGCGCACTTCCTGCAGGGCCAGTTCGTCCCGCGCGACGAGCAGCACGTCGGCGCCCAGGGCCGCGAGTTCGCGCGCGCAGGCGTAGCCGATGCCCTTGCTGGCCCCGGTGACGAGGGCGGTACGGCCGTCGAGGCGCCAGCTGGCGAGTCGTGGGTGCATGTCGGGTCTCCGTGCTTTGCGTCGATCCTAGGGCCTGTTCACACGGTTCGCATAGCCCGTGAACAGTTGAACAGGCGCCCTTGGCGATTGCGTCCGCCGCGCGACAGCGCCAGACTCGGCGCCGTTACCGGAGGAGCCGCGCCATGATCCGCTATTTCCCGCTGCTGGCGCTGGCCGTCGCCTGCGCGGCCTGCTCGAAGCCACCACAGCCGCACGAACCGCCAACCCCGCAAGCGCGGGTGGAAACGCCGTGGGATTCGCTGGAGGCGCAGAAGAAAAAGGCGCAGGACGTGCAGAAGACGGTGGACGACCAGGCGAAGGCCCAGGCCAAGGCCATCGAGGCGGAGTAGGAGCCCTGGCCACAACGCGAGAGGGAGTGTAGGAGCGCGCCTTGCGCGCGACAGCTTTTCGCGGTGAGCAGCAGGCCTGTTGTTTATGCTTCGAATGACGTCAGGGCCTGTTGTTAACGGCCTCGAAAGACATCAGGACCAGTTGCTCATGGCCTCAAAAGATGTCGCGCGCAGGCGCGCTCCTACATCTCGCTGTGTTCATACGGTCAGCGCGGTGAGCAGAAGCAGTACGCGTACACGTGCGGCTTGCCTGCTTCCGCGCCGCGGAACAGCGACCACTCCGGTGCCAGCTTCGGCAGGTCGGCCACCCACGAGGGCAGGCGCACGCCCCACGATATCGCGACCCGGGCCTCCGGGCTGTCGCCGATGCTGGTGAGGAAGCGCTCGAAGGCGCCCATCGGCTTCTCCGCGTAGCGCACGTTGTAATCCTTGCCGAGACCGGCCTGCCCGGCGGCGTCGCGGATGGCGTCGTCGAGGCTGCCGAGGCGGTCGACGAGGCCGCGGTCGAGCGCCTGCTGGCCCGTCCATACCCGGCCCTGCGCGATGGCGTCGATCGCGGCGAAATCCTTGCCGCGCGCCTTCGCCACGTTACCGACGAAGTCCCGGTAGCCCTTGTCGATGATGCTCTGGATGAGCACACCCACGTTGGGGTCGAGCGGCCGGGTCATGTCGAAGGCCCCGGCCAGCGGACCGGTGGAAACGCCGTCGCTCTTCACGCCGATCTTCGCGAGGGTGTCGGGCACCGTGAAGAACATGCCGAAGATGCCGATGGAGCCGGTGATGGTGTTCGGCTCCGCGTAGATCCGGTTCGCGTTCATCGAGATCCAGTAGCCGCCGCTGGCAGCCACGTCGCCCATCGACACCACCACCGGGATGCCCGCCTCGCGGGTCAGCTCCACCTCGCGGCGGATCTGTTCGGCCGCGTAGACCTCGCCGCCGGGCGAGTTCACGCGCAGCACGAGCGCGCGCGTGCGCCGGTCGTCGCGCACCGCGCGGATGAGCGCCGCGGTGGACTCGCCGCCGATCCGGCCCTGCGCCTGCTTGCCGCCGGTGATCTCGCCTTCGGCGACGACCACGGCCACGCCCGGACCGGTCTGCAGCATGTCGACGTTGGACAGGCCCTTGTCGGCCAGGTAGCCGCCCAGGTCGACCTGGCGGAAACCTTGGTCTTTCTTGCCGGCCGGCACGCCCTGCTCGCGCAGCATCTTGACGAATTGCTGTTCGGTGGCGATGCCGTCGGCAAGCTTCTCGTCGACGGCCAGCTGGGCGAGGCTGCCCTTGGCGTCGCGCACGCGATCGGCCAGGCCGTCGACGTCGGCGCGCAGCGCCGCGGGATCGAGGTGGCGCATCGTCGCCACTTCGTCGATCCAGGTGTTCCACAGGCCGCCGAGCCAGAAGGCATCGGCTTCCTTCGACTCGGGCGACGCGTGGTCGAGGATGAAGGGCTCGGCCGCGCTCTTGAACTGGCCGACGCGGAACAGGTGGACCTGCACCCCGAGGCGATCGAGCATGTCCTTGTAGAACAGGCGGTAGTTCGCAAGCCCGGTGGCCATTACCCCGCCCTGCGGGTCGATGTACAGCTTGTCGGCATGTGCAGCGAGGTAGTACTGCCCCTGCTCCAGGCTGACGGCCCAGGCGAGCACCGGCTTGCCGGTCTTGCGGAAGCGGTCGAGGGCCGCGCCGACCTCGCGCAGGGCGGCGAAGCCACCGGCCTGCAGTTTGTCCGGGCGCAACACGATGCGGCTGATGCGGTCGTCCTTCGCCGCGCTGTCGATGGCGCGGACCAGGTCGCGGACCTGCACCTGCTTCACCCCGTCGCCGGACATCCGCCCGATGGCGCGCGAGAACGGATCGGCGCTGTACTGCTCGACCAGCGCGCCTTCCGGCGCCAGCACCAGCACCGTGCGGTCGTCGACCTGGTTCGCCCGCCCGCCGAGGAACACGAGCACCAGGAAAATCGCCAGGATCCCGAAGAAGATCGTGTTGATGATCACCAGCCGCGTGATGTTGAGGCCGCGCCCCAGGCCGAGCATGACCCTGCCGAATCCACCGCCGCGACGCGAGGGCGGAACGGGCCGGGGGCGGCTTGGCAGGGGTGGCGGCACGGCGTCGTAGCGATCCGACATCTAGGCGGTTCCTCAGGAGTTACGCCCAGCGTAACCCGTCGGACCGTTGGTATCACGTGTGGAATGGCACGGGCGCCGCCGTATCCGGATCGTCACGCCAGTTTCCCTTCGCGCTGCTCCGCCAGAACCGCGCGAAGAGCAGGACGGCGGCCATGCTGAGGCCGGCGATCAGGCCGATCCACATGCCGCGGGCGCCCATATCGCGGTGGAACGCGAGCCACCAGCCGATCGGCATGCCGACCACCCAGTAGGCGAACAGGGTGATGCCCATGGGCACCCGCGTGTCCTTGAGTCCGCGCAGGGCACCGTTCGAGGCCACCTGGATGCCATCGGAGAACTGGAAGAAGCCGGCCAGGATCAACAGCTGCGAGGCCATCGCGATGACCGCCGCGTCGCCGGTGTACAGGCGGGCGATCGCCTCCGGAAACGCGAGCATCACGCCGGAGGACACGAACTGCGTGACGAGCACCAGGGTGATGCCCGAGAGACCGGCGTAGCGCACGCCGGCCACGTCACGACGGCCCGCCGCGTTGCCCACGCGCACGGTGATCGCCATCGACAGGCCCAGCGGAATCATGAAGGCCACCGACGCCACGTTGAGCGCCACATGATGGCCCGCGGTGACCGTCTCGCCGAGGCGGCCGATCAGCAGCGCGACGGCGACGAACAGCCCCGCCTCCATCAACAGGGTCACCGCCATCGGCAGGCCGATATGCAACAGCTGGCCGATCTTGCGCAGGTCGGGCTTCGCCATGCGCCCGCGCAGGTTGAGGTCGCGATAATTGCGGTGCTTCAGTACGTAGATGGCGAAGCCGAGCATCTCCGCCCAGAGCACCACCGCCGTGGCGATGCCGCTGCCGCGCGCGCCCATCACGGGAAAGCCCAGCTTGCCGTACATCAGCACGTAACCCAGCGGGGCGAGCAGCACCAGGCCGCCGAAGCTGAAGTACATCGACGGCCTCGGCATCGACAAGCCCTCGGACAGGCCGCGCAAGGCGAAATACGTGGTGAGCGCCGGTGCTGCGAAACAGATGGCGTGAAGGAAGGCCTCCACGTCCGGACGCATGGATTCCACCACGCCGAACAGCACCATCAGCGGCGAGGCGTGCCACACCGCGATGCCGAGCAGCAGGCCGAGGCCCCATGCGATGTAGAGCGCCTGGTGGAACACCGGACCCACCTCGGCACGGCGGCCGGCGCCGTCGAGCTGCGCCACGGTCGGAGGCACCGCCATCATGGTGCCGATGCCGGTCACGATCGCCAGCACCCAGATGCTCGCGCCCGTCACCACCGACGCCTGCGTATGCGCGGCCTGGTGGCCGGCGAGGACGGCGTCGACGACGTTGGTGCCGATGGCGGAAAGTTGCGCGACGATCATCGGCAGGGCCAGCCGTACGGTGGCGCCGATCTCTCGCCGCGCGCGGGCGCGGTCGATGGTCATGGGCGGGATGACGATGAGGGCCGTCCATTGTACCGGTTGCCGTGCCATCATCCGCAGCCGAAAGGGGAAAAACTCGGGGAAATGCAGCGATGAACCAACTGACGCCGTCGCCGGGCCTGCTCTGCGCGAATTGCAGCGAGGAACTGAAGGGCGAGTTCTGTCACCACTGCGGGCAGTCGATCAAGAGCGTGATACGGCCGGTCTCGCACATGCTCGAAGACGCCGGCGACCTGTTCTTCCACATGGACGAACGCATCGTCCACACGCTGCCGCCGCTCTACACGAAGCCGGGTTTCCTCACCCTCGAATATTTCTCGGGCCGCCGCGTGCGCTACATCGCGCCGTTCCGCCTCATGTTCGTGTTCTGCCTGCTCGCCTTCTTCGTCATGCACCTCGCGTTCGACAGCGCGCCACTGGTTGCGGCGACGGAAGGCGGCACGGCGGCCCGCGGTGACATCGCCGAGTTCCAGGCCGCGACGACGGCCAGCGACGTGCGCGAGCTCTACCGGGAGCACATGGCGGACCTCGACGATGCCCTTGCGAACCCGGGCCTTCCGGGGGTGGCGCGGACGGGGATCACGATGAGCCAGGGCATGATCCGCGATGCCGCCAACAAGCGCCTCGCCGAGCTGAAGGCCGAGCCCATATCCGTCACCGGCGCCCGCGACGCCTCCAGCCATTCCACCGAATGGCTGCGGGCCAGCACGAGCGTCAACATCGCCTGGCTACCCGACGCGGTGAACCGCCGCCTGGAACGGGGCATTGCCCACGTGAAGGCCAACCTCCTGCAACTCCGGAACGATGGGCCGGAGAAGAAGGAAGCCATCCGCCGGATCAGCGAGAGCTTCTTCTCGGTGCTGCCGCAGACCCTGCTGGTGATGATTCCGGTGTTCGCGCTGATCCTGAAGCTCTTCTACGTCTTCAAGCGCCGGCTCTACATGGAGCACCTCATCGTGGCGCTGCACAGCCACGCCTTCCTGTTCATCTCGCTGCTCGGCCTGATGCTCCTCGGCTTCGCCAGGGAGGCCCTGCGCACGCGCTTCCCGCCGGCAGGGACGGCCATCACCCTGGTCCAGTCGGCGATGTGGATCTGGATGCCGGTCTACCTGCTGATCATGCAGAAGAGGGTGTACCGGCAGGGCTGGCCGATGACCCTGCTCAAGTACTGGCTGATAGGCAGTATCTATTTCTGGCTGTTGTTGTGCGTGATCACCGTCGCCGCCGTCCTTGCCGCGGCGCACT
Organism: Luteibacter sp. SVR4-7G; assembly: GCF_056755555.1. Lineage (NCBI taxonomy): Bacteria > Pseudomonadati > Pseudomonadota > Gammaproteobacteria > Lysobacterales > Rhodanobacteraceae > Luteibacter > Luteibacter sp. SVR4-7G. The sequence goes on from NZ_JBPGXO010000048.1 coordinate 9,896, forward strand.
AAGATTTTTTCCTAAGCGGCGAGGGTTTGTGCACAGGTGGGAAGGCGCCTTGGCGTTTGTCAAGCCGACATGGACGGCTGGTGAACACCACTCCCAAGCCGATTCGCAAGTCATTGAATTAAAATTATATTTCAGCTTGGTTAAAATGTACCCAAGCTAACCCGAACCGCCCAACCATGCGCCTTGGATGCCTGCCATCCGAGGCTCATCCACAGAGTTATCCACAGAGCTTGTGGATAACATGGAAAGCGGTCCCGGGGCGGGCACTTACAGCTTCTTCTTCCCTTTGCGTACCTCATTCCTAGGCAAACCCATGTGCCGCTGGTCAATCATTGACCAGCAATTCGGCATCTCCCTTTAAACTAGGCCTCGCATGATCGCCGTCCTACGCGTCGCCCTTCCGGTGCCCCTGCCGACCCTGTTCGACTACCTGCCGCCCCTGGCGGGCGAGGCACGGGCGGGGTCGCGGGTGCGGGTGCCGTTCGGCCGCGGCGAGATGGTCGGCGTGGTGGTCGACCCGGCCGCCGAGGCGGCGGTGAGCGCCACGCGCCTGAAGCGGGTGAGCGAGGTACTCGATCCGTATCCGCTGCTCGATGGCGAGCTGATGGCCACGCTGGCCTGGGCGGCCGACTATTGGGCGGGTGCGCCTGGAGAAGCCTTCGCCAATGCCCTGCCGCTGGCCCTGCGCGAGCCCCGGCCTCTGCCCGCGACCGGCCGCGAGACCTGGGCACTGACTGCGCAAGGCCGTTCCGCGCGCGATGCGAAAAGCCGCAAGGGCGGTTCGGCGGCTTTGCTGGAGGCTTTGCACGACGGTCCTCGCGCCGCCGACGACCTCGCGCTGGCCTTGCCAGGATGGCGCGCGGCGGCGCGGCGCCTCCTCGACGCCGGTCTGGTGGAGACCTTCGAGCAGGAAGATGCCTCCCTGCCTGCGGTGTCCGCGCCGGCACCGGCCCTGAGCGAGGAACAGGCGGCGGCGGTGGCCGCCATCGCCGAGGGCTTCGGCGGGTTTCAGCCTTATCTGCTGGATGGCGTGACGGGCAGCGGCAAGACCGAGGTCTACCTCGCGCTGATCGAACGGGCGCTGGCCGAGGGCAAGCAGACCTTGCTCCTCGTCCCGGAGATCGGCCTCGCGCCGCAGACGGTGCGGCGCCTTCGCGAACGTCTCGGCGTGGCGGTGGAAGTGCTCCATTCGAACCTGGCCGAGGGCGAACGTGCCCGTGCCTGGCTGCGCGCGCGCAACGGTACGGCACGCGTCGTCCTGGGCACGCGCTCGGCCGTGTTCACCCCGCTGCCGCATGCCGGGCTGATCGTGGTCGACGAAGAACACGATTCCTCCTATAAGCAACAGGAAGGTTTCCGCTACCACGCCCGCGACCTCGTGCTGGTGCGCGCCCGCGCCCTGGGCGTGCCTGTGGTGCTGGGTTCGGCGACGCCGTCGCTGGAATCGCTCGGCAACGTGCAGGCGGGGCGTTACCGTCGACTGGTCCTGCGGGCCCGTCCGGGGGCGTCCCAGTCCACCCGGGTGCAGATCGTCGACATGCGCGCGCAGCGGCTGGACCATGGCCTGTCGCCGACCCTGGTGAATGCCGTGGCGGCCTGCGTCGGGCGCGGCGAGCAGGCCCTGGTCTTCCGCAACCGGCGGGGCTATGCCCCGGTGCTGCTCTGCCACGACTGCGGCTGGCATGCCGACTGCCCGCGCTGCGACCGCCCCATGACCCTGCACGCGGGGCGGCGGAGACTCGTCTGCCACCACTGCGACAACGTGGCCCAGGTGCCACCCGCCTGCCCATCCTGCGGCTCGGCGAACCTGAGCCCGCAAGGCCAGGGCACCGAACGCCTGGAAGAGGCGCTGGCCGAGCGGTTCCCGGACATCCCGGTGATCCGTATCGACCGTGAGACGACGCGCCGCCGCGAAGCGTTCGGCGACATCCTCGACGGACTGCGCGAGGACAAGCCGGCGATCCTGGTGGGCACCCAGATGCTGGCGAAGGGACACGACCTGCCCAATCTCACCCTCGCCGCCATCGTCGGCGTGGACGAAGGCCTGCACAGCGTGGATTTCCGCGCCGGCGAGCGGCTCGCCCAGCTCGTGGTCCAGGTGGCGGGCCGTGCCGGGCGCGCCAGCAAGCCGGGAAGCGTCCTGCTCCAGACCCATCACCCAGACCACACGATGCTGCATGCGCTGCTGCGCGGCGGCTATCCGGCCGTCGCGGAAACCCTGCTCGAGGAACGCCACGTGCTCGGGCTGCCGCCCTATTCGCACCAGGTCCTGCTGCGCGTGGATGCGCTGGGCCGTGCCGAAGTCGACGAGTTCCTCCACCAGGCCCACCTGGCGATCGGGAATCCCGGCGACCTGCGCGTGGCCGGCCCCATGCCCGCGCCCATGCCGCTGCGCGCGGGCCGCCACCGGGGGCAACTCCTGGTGGAGGCCGACACGCGCGCGCGCCTGCACGCCTTCCTGCGGCCCTGGCGGCAGGCCCTCCCCGGCCTGGCGGCGGCACGCAAGGTGCGCTGGTCGCTCGACGTGGATCCGATCGACCTTTATTGACGCTTGATTCGCAAGCTTTCGCTCACACCTCTTGGATACGCTGAACCCATACGTTCGGATGCCTACATTTGCCGGGCATTCGGCGCCACAATAGAAGTCTTATCAGGTAACGGGACCCCCAACGTGACCAGTCAGCTCGAGCAACTCCGCAAGATCACCAAGGTCGTGGCCGACACCGGCGACATCGCCGCCATGAGCAAATACAAGCCGGAGGACGCGACCACCAATCCGTCGCTGCTCCTGAAGGCCGCCGCCATTCCCAACTACGCCGGCTACATCGGCGAAGCGATCGATTGGGCCAAGTCGCAGAGCAACAGCCGCGACCGGCAGCTGACCGACGCCGGCGACCGGCTGGCCGTACTGGTGGGCCGCGAGATCCTCAATATCGTTCCTGGCCGCGTCTCGACCGAAGTCGATGCACGGCTTTCGTTCGACATGCATGCTTCCATGGAGAAGGCGCGCCGCCTGATCGGCTTCTACGAAGAGATCGGCATCAAGCGCGAACGCATCCTCATCAAGCTGGCTTCCACCTGGGAAGGCATCCGCGCCGCGGAACAGCTGCAGAAGGAAGGCATCAACTGCAACATGACGCTGATCTTCAGCTTCGAACAGGCCGTGGCCTGCGCCGAGGCCGGCGCCTTCCTGATTTCGCCGTTCGTGGGCCGCATCCTCGACTGGTACGTCGCGAATACCGACAAGAAGACGTATGCCCCTGAAGAAGACCCGGGCGTGCAGTCGGTCCGCCGCATCTACGACTGGTACAAGCTGCATGGCTTCGAAACCGTCGTGATGGGTGCCAGCTTCCGCAACATCGGCCAGATCCAGGCCCTCGCCGGCTGCGATCGCCTCACCATCTCGCCGGAACTGCTGAAGCAGCTGGACGAGACGAACGAACCGCTGCCCGTGGCGCTGAAGGACAGCGGCCGCCGCGAGCCGGCACCCGCGAAGATCGACGAAGCCAAGTTCCGCTGGGGCCATAACGAAAACGCGATGGCCACCGACAAGCTCGCCGACGGCATCCGCAAGTTCGCCGCCGACCAGCGCAAGCTCGAGGAACTGCTCGGCGCGAAGCTGTAACGGCGCCTCCGCCTGCGCGGCGGTACGTACGTGCCTGCGCACGTGCCCGCGCATTGTAGGAGCGCGCCTTGCGCGCGACGGCTTTTCGCGATCCCGTAACAGGTCCTGCTGCTCTTCGCGAAACGCTGTCGCGCGCGTTGCGCGCTCCTACATAAAGTTCAGGCGCTCCAGCCGCCGCCTAGCGCGCGTACCAGCTGCACGCTGGCGCGGAGCTGGCGGGTTTCGAGATCGATGACGCTGCGTTGCGCGTCTAGCGCAGTGGTCTGGGCCTGCACCACGTCGAGGTAGCCGACCGCGCCCTCGCGATACCGGGTGAGCGAGAGGTCGACGGAATGCTGGGCCGCGTCGGCTGCCGCGCGCTGGTCGACCAGCGCGGTGCCGAGGTCACGCAGGAGGGTGAGGTTGTCTTCCACCTGCGCGAATGCGTTCAGCACCACGCCACGGTAATCCGCGCCTGCCTCGTCCGTCGCCGCCTTCGCCTGTTCCACGGCGGCTTTGCGACGCCCCCCGTCGAACACGCTCAGCAGCAGCGTGGGCCCGATGGCCCAGAAGCGGTTGGGCGCGGTGGCGATGCTGCCCCAGCGATCGCTCTGCCAGCCGCCCTGGCCATCCAGCGTCAGCTGCGGGAAATACGCCGAACGGGCGATGCCCACACGGGCATTGGCGGCGGCGGTGCGTCGTTCCGCCGCGGCGATGTCCGGGCGACGCTGCAGGATCGACGACGGCACTTCGACCGGAATGGTTGGCACCTTGACCTGCACATCATCGGTGGCGAGCGTGAAACTCGACGCCGAATCCCCCACCAGCACCGCGATGGCGTGCAGTACGAGCGCACGCTGCGCCTGTGCCTGGGTCAGCTGCGACTTCGCGTTCGACAGCTGGGTCTGCGCGCGTGCCACGTCGAGACCGGAGGCGATGCCGCCGTCGTGGCGCGACTGGGTCAGCGCCAGTGCGCGCGTGAACGCGGCGATGCTCTCTTCGAGCACCTTGATCTGGCGATCGAAGCCATTCAACTGGAGGTAGCTGTCCGCAAGCTGGGCCTGCAGGCTCAGCTGCACCGACGCGAGGTCCGCCGCGGAAGCCGCCTGCTCGGCGGTACCGGCGGTCACGCTGTCACGCACGCGGCCCCACAGATCCACTTCGTAATCGAGCTGGGCACCGATGGTGTAGGAGTTGTAGTTGCTCGGCGAGGTGGCGCCGCGCAGCGGCCGCGTATCGGACTCGCGATTGCGCTGGGCATTCGCGTTCAGTCCTACCTGCGGGAACAATCCCGAACGCACCTGCCGTGTAAACGCCTCGGACTGCTCGTAATGCGCCAGCGCCGCGGCGAGCGTGGCGTTGTTCGCCAGCAGTTTCGTCTGCAGATCGTCCAGGCGCGCATCGCCGTAGAGTTTCCACCAGCCGTTGCGGTCGATGCCGTCGGCGGGCTTCGCTTCCGTCCACGGCGTATCGGCGTTCGCGTACTGCGCGGCCATCGGCACTTCCGGTGCCTTATAGGCCGGCGCCAGCGAACAACCGGAAAGACCCGCCGCCAACAGGATTCCCAGAACCGCCCCCGGCCTGTGGGAGCCGGCTATGCCGGCGATCCCGCGGCAGCGGGCCAGCTTGCCCCGAGCACCCATCGCCGCTGAAGCGGCTCCCACCGTGGGTCGCACTGGGCCGGATACGTCACGCCTTGGCATGGTCGCCGTCCGTCTTCGGTGCGCTGACGCGCACGGTGTCGCCGTCGGCAAGGCCGTCCGGCGGGCTCTCGATGAGCCGGTCGCCGGGCGCGACGCCGGAGGCCAGTTGCACCGTCTTGCCGTAGTCGCGCGCGATGGTGACGGTCTTGAAGCTCACCTTGTTCTGCGCATCCACGGTGGCGATACGCAGGCCCTTGTCGTCGAACACCAGGGCACTCGCCGGAACGCGCAGCAAGGCCGCATTCGCGGGAAGATCGAAGGTGACGCTGGCATAGCCGCCGGGCAGCAGCTTGCCCTCGGCGTTATCCACCGAGACCTGCACGAGCGTGGTGCCGGAAGCGGCATTGATCGCCGCGGAAGTCGATTCGACGGTGCCGGTGAAGGACTGGCCCGGATACTCGGGTACGGTGAGCTTCACCGTCGTACCCTGGCGGATCGACGGCGCGTAGTTCTGCGGGACGTTCACGTACATGCGCAGCTTGCGCACGTCGGACACCACGAACAGTTCCTGCCCGCCGCCACCGGCGTTGATGAGCGCGCCGACGTCGGTCTCGCGCGCCGTGACCACGCCGTCGAACGGGGCGACCAGCTTCGCGAAGCCCTTCAGGGCCTGGATACGCTCGAGGTTGGCCTGCGCCGCCTGGGCCAGGGCATGCTTCGCGTCGTAGTCGCCGGTCTTCTCGTCGACTTCCTGCTTGGAGACGGAGTCCGAATCGCGCATCGCCTGCCAGCGCTTCGCGGTGGTGAGCGCGAGCGCCTCGTTGGCGCGTGCGCTGGCGAGATCGGCCTTCGCCTGGAGCAACTGCTGGTCGAGGTCGGGCGTCTCGATTTCCGCGAGCAGCTCGCCGGCCTTCACCTTCTGGCCGATGTCCGCCTTCCAGTATTTCAGGTACCCGCTGGTGCGCGCGAAGATCGGCGCCCGCGCATAGGCCTGGAGACGGCCGGGAAGATCGAGCTCGCCGCCGCCCTGCCCGCCTTCCGGCGATACGACGTTCACGGTGGGCACGGCTTGCGCGTCGGTCCAGTCGCGCAGCTTGCGCGATTCGTTGGCGCGCGTCGCCACGCCGGCCACGACGATGGCGATGACGACGATGGCGGCGATGACGCCGGCCAGGCGGAGCCGGCGCGGCGGGGGCTGGTGCAAGGTATCAGGCGACATGGACTGGCTCTCCGGAAACGTTCGCCGGTGTGGAAAACGGATGGCCGCGACGGCCATGGATGATGCTGAAGACGATGGGCACGAAGAACAGCGTGGCGGTGGTGGCGAACACCAGGCCGCCGATCACGGCACGGCCCAGCGGCGCGTTCTGCTCGCCGCCTTCGCCCAGACCGAGGGCCATCGGCGCCATGCCGATGATCATCGCCAGCGCGGTCATGAGCACCGGACGGAAGCGGACGAAACCGCCCTCCAGCGCAGCCTTCGCCGCGTCGCCGTGCTCGGCCAGGCGCTCGCGGCAGAAGCTCACCACGAGGATCGAGTTCGCCGTTGCCACGCCCATGCACATGATCGCGCCGGTGAGCGCCGGCACCGACAAGGTGGTATGCGTGGCGAACAGCATCCACACGATGCCCGCGATGGCCGCCGGCAGCGCGGTGACGATCACGAACGGATCGCTCCACGACTGGAAGTTCACCACGATCAGCAGGTAGATCAGCACGATCGCGCCCAGCAGGCCGAAGATCAGGCCGGAGAAGGCGCTGTTCATCGTCTGCACTTGGCCGAGCAGCGCGGTGCTGGACGCCTTCGGCAGGAATTTCCTGTTCGCGTCGACGATCTTCTGGATGTCGGCCGCCACCGCACCGAGGTCGCGGTCCTGCGTGGTGGCGAAGATCTGGACCATGGAGTTGATGTTGTACTGGCTCACCACCGAACTCATGGCCGTGCGCGATACCGATGCGAAGCCGCCCAGGATCTGCGCGCCCGAGCCGCCCGTGCTCGGGCTGATCGGCACGTTCTCGAGGTCGGGAAGGCTGTCGATGCTGTATTGCGGCGTCTGCATCACGATGGGATACGACACGCCGTTCTTCGGGTTGAGCCAGAACGTCGGCGCGACCTGGCTCGAGCCGGCGAGGTTCACGCCCAGGCTGGCCGTGACGTCGCGCTCGGTGATGCCCACCTGTTGCGCACGGCTCCGGTCCACGTCCACGTTGAAGCCCGGGGCGGCCTGGGATTGCTGGATGCGCGCGTCCACCACGCCCGGCACGCGGCGGATCTCGCGCAGCAGGCGGTCGGCGTAGCCAAAGTTCGCCGCGACGTTCGGGCCGCGGATCTGGAGGTCGATCGGCGCGGGCGAGCCGAAGTTGAGGATCTGGCTGATGATGTCCGCCGGCGGGAACGAGAAGGTGGCGCCCGGGAACTGGCGCGGCAGTGTCTCGCGCAGCCTGCGCACATAGTCGGCCGTCGGCGCGTGGCCTTCGTTCAGCGCGATCTGGATGTCGCCGTCCTGCGAGCCGATGGTGCCGGTGTTGTTGTACGTGGTGTTGATGCCCGAAACGGGCTGGCCCATGTTGTCCACGACCGTGCCCAGGTCTTCTTTCGGAATGACCTGTCGCACCGCCTCGTTCACCTTGGCGAAGAGGCGTGCCGTCTCTTCCACGCGCGTACCGATGGGCGCGCGCACGTGCATCAGGATCTGGCCGCCGTCAACGGAAGGAAAGAAGTTGCGGCCCAGCATCGGCACCAGGAGGAACGAAAGCACCACGAAGCCCATGAAGCCGATGGTGAACACCTTGCGGTGGAGCAGCGCCATCTCCAGCAGCACGTGGTAGCTCGCGCGCACGCTTTCGAAGCGCTTCTCGAAGGCGCGCTGGAAGCGCACCAGCGGATTGCGCGAGGCCTTGCCATGCTCCCCGTGCGGGTCGTCGTGGCTGTGCGGATGCAGGAGGTACTTGGCCATCGTCGGCACCAGCGTGCGCGAGAGGATGAAGGACGCGATCATCGCGAACATCACCGCCTCGGCCATCGGCACGAACAGGAAGCGTGCCACGCCCTCCAGGAAGAACATCGGCACGAAGACGATGCAGATGCACAGCAGCGAGACGAAGGCAGGCGTCACGATCTGCGCCGCGCCATCGAGGATCGCCGTTTCCACGTCCTTGCCCTGCTCCAGGTGCCAGTTGATGTTCTCGATGGTCACCGTGGCGTCGTCCACGAGGATGCCCACCGCCAGCGCGAGGCCGCCGAGGGTCATGATGTTCATCGTCTCGCCGATGGCCGACAACGCGGCGATCGAGCCGAGGATGGCGAGCGGAATCGACGTGGCGATGATGACGGTGGAGCGCCAGCTGCCGAGGAAGAGCAGGATCATGAGGCTGGTCAGCGCCGCCGCGATGACGCCTTCGCGGGCCACGCCCTCGATGGCGGCGCTGACGAACAGCGACTGGTCGCCGATGGGCGAGATCTTCAGGCCGTCGGGCAATGCGTCCTTCATTTCCGCGACGCGCTGCTTGATGCCGGCGATGATGGCCAGCGTCGAGGCCGAACCGTTCTTCATCACCGTCATCAGCACCGAGCGGTCGCCGTCGACGTGCACGATGTTGGTCTGCGGAGGCGAGCCGTCGCGCACGTGGGCCACGTCGCGGATGTAGACCGTGGCCCCGTTCACGACCTTCACCGGCAGGTTGCCGAGGTCGTCGATGTCGTCCGGCGAGTTGTTAAGCTGGAGCGTGTATTCGAAGCGGCCGATCTTCTGCGTGCCGACGGGCGTGATGAGGTTCTGTGCAGCGAGGGCGTTGGCCACGTCCTGGGCGGACAGGCCCCGGGCCTGCAAGGCCTGCGGATCGATGTCGATCTGCACCTGGCGGGTCTTGCCGCCGTACGGGTACGGGATGGACGCGCCGGGCACGGAGACCAGCTGCGGGCGGATGATGTTCTGGCCGAGGTCGGCGAGGTTCTGCTCGGTGAGGCCCTTGCCGGACAGTGCCAGCTGGATGATCGGCACCGTCGACGCGCTGTAATTGAGGATCAGCGGCGGCGTGGTGCCTGCCGGCAGCTGCTTCAGCAACGTCTGCGCCACCGCCGTCACCTGCGCGTTCGCGGTGCGGATGTCCGCCGTGGGCTGGAAGAAGATCTTGACGATGCCGAAGCCCTGGATCGAGTTCGCCTCGATGTGCTCGATGTCGTTCACCGTGGTGGTGAGCACGCGCTCGAACGGCGACGACACGCGCCCGGCCATCTGGTCCGGAGGCAGGCCCGTGTACTGCCAGACCACCGCGATCACGGGAATCTTGATGTCGGGAAAGATGTCCGTCGGCGTGCGCAGGGCGGAGAGCGGTCCCACGATGAGAATCAGCAAAGCGAGGACGACGAAGGTATACGGCCGCGTGAGCGCGATCCGGACGATGCCAATCATGGGGGACGGATTCCGAGGCTTGTGTTGCGTCGGCGCGGATTTTGCTCCCGCCGCCGCCCCCCGGCGTAGTTAATAATTATTTAGGCGGTCGCAGGACAGGTCACGGAAAACACTGCGCCCTTCTCATCGCCACCGACGGACAGCGAATATCCGTGCAGGCGAACGATCGCGCTGACGATCGCCAGCCCCAGCCCGCAGCCCGGCTTCGCTCGGGTCTCGTCGCTGCGATAGAAACGGCGGAACACCGCCTCGCGTTCGTCCGGCGGAATGCCGGGGCCCGTATCCGCGATGTCCACGCGCGCGTCGCCGCCCGCATCGGTCGATGCGACGAGGCGCACGGCGCCGCCGTCCGGGGTGAACTTGATGGCGTTGCCGACGAGATTGGCGAACGCCTCGAACATCAGCTGCGGATCGCCGCGCAGCGCGGGCAGCCGGCCCAGCTCGAGTTCGAAACGCTGCCCGCGGTCCTCCGCCAGCGGGGCGTAGAAATCGTGCACGTTGCGCAGCACGGTACCCAGGTCCATCTGCTCGAAGCACGCGCTGCGCTGGCGGTCTTCCAGTTCGGAGACGCGCAGCAGCGCGCGGAAGCGCGCCAGCACCGTGTCGATCTCGCTGACGCAGGCATCGAGCTGGTCGCCTTCCGGCCGGTTTTCGAATTGTTGCTGCAGCCGGTAGAGGCGCGTGCGCATGCGCGTGAGCGGCGTGCGCAGGTCGTGGGCGATGTTGTCGGTCACGCCCTTCACTTCGCCCAGCAGGCGTTCGATCTCCGCGAGCGTGGTGTTAACGGTGCCCGCGAGGAGGTCCACCTCGTCGCCGAAGCCGCTCACCGGAAGGCGCACGCTCAGGTCGCCGTCGCGGATGGGCTCCATGGCCCGCTGGATCGCGCGGATGCGCCGTGCGGGCCCGCGCGCGAGGAGCACGCCGCCCAGCAGGCCGGGAATGACGGTGAGGGAGAGGCCCCAGAGCACGCCGCGCCGGATGATCGTGCCGATGCCGTCGATCGTGGAGCTTTCCTTGGCCACCACGAGGCGCGTGCCGTCCGGTAGCTCGTGGGCAAGGCCACGGACGCGGGCAACGCCTTTGCGCGTCGGGCTGACCAGGTTCGCACTGAGCGAACTGGCGACGTCGTTTTCGTTCAACTCTGCCGGCATCGTGGCGATATTGCCGGCAAGATGTCTTCCCTCGGCGTCGAACAGGCCCATCCACATCGCACCCTGCACGTCGATCTGACTGGCGGCGTCCACCGTCGCGCGCATGTTCCGCGGGGCCGTGCCCTCCAGGTAATGCACGCGCGAAGCGAGCATCTGGTCGATCACGCCGGACAGGTAGCGGGATGTCTCCCACTGCACGATACCGAGCAGGACCACGCACCAGATGGCGAACAGCGCGCCGTAGATGAAGATCAGGCGCGAAGTGGCGGAGCGCCAGGCGTCAGTCAGCGGGCGCAAGGACGTAACCCGAACCGCGTACGGTGCGAATGAGCGGCGAGTGGCCGGCACCGTCGATCTTGCGGCGCAGCCTGCCGATATGGACGTCGATCACGTTGGTGCCCGGATCGAAATGGAAACCCCATACGTGCTCGAAGATCATCTGCCGCGTCACCACCTGGCCCGCGTTGCGCATGAGGAATTCGAGCAGGCGGAACTCGGTGGGCAGCAGGGTCAGTTCCTGGCCGTGGCGCTGGGCGTTATGGCGGACGAGATCGAGCTCCAGGTCGGCGACGCGCAGTCGGGTCTCGTTGGAACCACGGCGCCGCCGGCGCAGCAGCACCTCGGCACGCGCGGCCAGTTCGTCCGGCGCGAACGGCTTGGTGAGGTAGTCGTCGCCGCCTGCGCGCAGGCCGCGCACGCGCTCGTCCACGTCGGACAGCGCACTGATCATGAGCACCGGCGTGTCCACGTCGCGCTGGCGCAATGCGGAGACGACGTCGATGCCGTCCATCCCGGGCAGCATGCGATCGAGGGTGATGATGTCGTAGCCGTCGGCCAGCGCACGCGCCAGGCCTTCGCGGCCGTCGGCCACCCAATCGGCGGTGAGACCGTGCGCGCCCAGCTCCGCGACAATGTCGCGGGCGGTCACTTCATCGTCTTCGATGACCAGTGCCCTGGGCATCCTGGTTCTGCTCCTGCCGGTGGGACAACGGAAAACGGCCCCGCGAGGAGGCCGTTCCCGATCTTACGCCGAACCGCGGACTCAGGCCGCGATGGCGACGCGCATCTTCTTCATGGCGTTCGCCTCGATCTGGCGGATGCGCTCGGCAGATACGCCGTACTCGTCCGCAAGATCCTGCAGCGTGGCCTTGTTGTCCTCGGCCAGCCAGCGGCGCTGGATGATGTCGCGCGAGCGATCGTCCAGGTTGCCGAGCGCCATGGACAACGCGCCCATCTGGTTGTTGCTGGCATCTTCCTCGGCGAGGTTGTCGTACGGGTCGGCACCTTCGTCGACGAGGAACGCGGCCGGAGCCGGCTTGTCGTCGTCGTCCGCATCGGCCGGCGCCTCGAAGCCCACGTCGCGGCCCGAGAGGCGCGATTCCATCTCCCGCACGGTCGCTTCCGGCACGCCCAGGTCCTTCGCGACAACGCGCACTTCCTCGGCGTTCATCCAGCCCAGGCGCTTCTTGCTCTTGCGCAGGTTGAAGAACAGCTTGCGCTGCGCCTTGGTGGTGGCCACCTTGACGATGCGCCAGTTGCGCAGGATGAACTCGTGCATTTCGGCACGGATCCAGTGCACGGCGAAGCTGACCAGGCGAACGCCCTGGTCCGGGTCGAAGCGTTTCACGGCCTTCATCAGGCCGATGTTGCCTTCCTGGATGAGGTCCGAAAGCTGCAGGCCGTAGCCGTTGTAGCCGCGAGCCACGTGGACCACGAAACGGAGGTGGGACATCACGAGCTGCTTGGCGGCGTCGAGGTCGGCGTCGTCGTGGAAGCGGCGCGCCAGCGACTGCTCCTCGTCAAGGCTGAGCACCGGAATGCGGTGGACGGCCGAGATATAGGAATCCAGACTGCCGACGACGCTCGGTAGCCCGAAATTCCGGGTGGCGAGGGCTTGGGACATGTGTGGAACCTCCTGAAAGTCTGTTTGCAGATTAGCAGTCCCGAAGTGAGAGTGCTAAGCCAGCCCGAAGTTCATCGGTTAACTGTACGCAATGGTACAGAAATACCCCCGGCATGTCCATAGGGTGCCCGGCGCGGTTAAGGCGCGGTATGGGAGGCCGTGCCTGCCGGGGCGGTGGTGTGAGCTGTAAGTTATTGTTCGTTAACGATTAATTGCGGCGCTGTAGGAGCGCGCCACGCGCGCGACATCTTTTGAGGCCGTGACCTGGAGCTGGCGCGCCAGCTTGGGGGCAGGCGCGAAAAGATGTCGCGCGCAAGGCGCGCTCCTACACGGGTGAGGTCGCCAGGGCGGCCTTCGGGGGCAGCGACCAGTCGATGGGCGCTTCGCCGCGCGACTCGAGGTAGGCGTTTGCCTTGGCGAAGTGGCCGCAGCCCATGAAGCCGCGGTGGGCGGAGAGCGGCGAAGGATGCACGCTGCGCACCACGAGGTGGCGCTTGCCGTCGATCAGCTGGCCCTTGCGCTGGGCGTGGCTGCCCCAGAGCATGAAGACGAGGCCTTCGCGTTCGCGGTTGAGCGCATCGATGGCCGCGTCGGTGAATCCTTCCCAGCCCCTGCCCTGGTGCGAGCCGGCAAGGCCCGCTTCGACGGTCAGCACGGCGTTGAGGAGCAGCACGCCGCGATCGGCCCAGGGCGTGAGGCAACCGTGGTCCGGACGCGGGATGCCCAGGCAGTCCTCGATCTCCTTGAACATGTTCTGCAAGGACGGCGGCACGCGCACGCCAGGGCGAACGGAGAAACTGAGCCCGTGCGCCTGGCCGGGGCCGTGATACGGGTCCTGGCCGAGGATGACCACGCGCACCTTGTCGAACGGCGTGTGCGCGAACGCGTTGAAGATGTCGGGGCCCGGTGGATAGATGGTCTTCCCTTGCGCCTTCTCCTCGCGCAGGAATGCAGAGAGCGCGAGCATCTCCGGGCGATCCAGGTAGCCGCCGATCCGTGCCTTCCAGGACGGCTCCAGCTTCACCCGGTCGTTCAATGCGCCACCCTCGCGCGCAGGTGCAGGGCCACGCGCAACTGAAACAGCAGCTTGGTGATGAGCAGCTTTTCCTCCACGGGCTTCTCGACGAGGTCGTTCGCACCGGCGCGCAGCAGCGCGGCCTGGTTGGCCGGGTTCTCGTCGCCCGTCATCACCAGCGTGGGCAGCTGGCCCTTGCCGTAGCCGAATTCGTTGCGGATGCGCTCGACGAGGTCGCCGCCGGTTAGCTCGCCCTTCAGGCTCACATCGGTCAGCACGACGTCGGCACCGACTTCGCCCCGGCCGCGCGCGTCCCGCAGGTGCTGCAGCGCGTCCTCGGCACTGATGACGTGATGCACGGTGAGCCCGTACTTCTCCATCATCCGCCGCGTGGCGAGTGCGACCACGCGGCTGTCTTCCACGTAGAGCACCTCGCCCTCGGCCCCACCCTCGGGACGCACATAGCCGCGGATGAATTCCGCCAGCGCGCCGAAGCCCAGGGACTTGTCGAAATAATCGGTGACGAATTCGCCGAGTTCGCGGCGGTGCAGCCGCTCCTCCACGTCGCCGGAAACGACGACGATCGGCATGTAGATCTGCGGCGCGGACTCGCGCACGAAGCGCGCGACGTCGAGGCCGTCCATGTCGGGCAGCCGCAGTGCCACGGTGACGAAGTCGAAGACGCCGCGCTGGAGCTCGGACTGTGCCTCCGCCCCCGTCGCGGCTTCCACGATTTCCACGCCGGGCACCTCGGCGGCGACGACGCGCGCGATCAACTGGCGCACGACCTTGGAGCCGTCCACGAGAAGTATGCGCGGCGTGGCGCCGGCAACACCCGAACCGATGTGATGTCCCACCCCTGTCCCCCTTCAGCCCGCCGCGGCGCGGCGGATCTGCCGCGCGCTCACGAGTCGCGCGCCGAGCCAACCCAGCACGGCCGAGGCGAAGGGTACCGAAAGCAGGAGCCACGCGGGGAGTCCGCCGAAGCTCACGCTGCCGTCGTAGGCCGCGGCGAGCCGCCCTACCGGTCCGGCCATCGCCAGCTCCAGCACCACGGCCAGGACCACGGCGAATACGCCGGCGAGGAAACCGAGCCAGATACCCGCATACAGGTAGGGGCGCCGGACGAACGGACGGCTGGCGCCGATGAGCAGGAGCACGCCGATCTCGGCGCTGCGGCTCTGGATGTCCACGCGGATCGTGTTTCCGACCACGAGCAGCGCGGCGATGCCCAGCAGCAGGGCAAGCAGCGCGACCGCGCGGCTGCCCACGCCCAACAGCGCATCGAGCCGCTGCCGCCACGCACCGCTGTCCTGGACCATGTCGACGCCCGGCGTGGCCTTCATCGATTCGACGAGCCGCCCGATCTCATCGGCCGAAAGGCCCTGCTTCGGCTGCACCGAGAGGACATAGGGCAGCGGATTGGCATCGAGCGATTGCAGCGCGCCGGAGAAACCCTGCACCTCGGCGAGTTCGTCGAGCCCGTCCTTCGGCGTGCGCACCACGATGTCCGCAACCTCAGGACGGCCGCGCAGCGCCGAGGCGGCGGTCTCCGCCATGGCGGCGTTCTGTCCCGGTTTCATGAAGGCGCTGATGGACTGGTTGCGGCCGAGCGCATCGCCCATGCGCTGCACGTTGCCGAGCAGCAGGTAGAACGTGAGCGGCAAGGCCAGGGCCACGCCCATCACCGCCACCGTGAGCAAAGTGCCGAGCGGCCGCGCGCCGAGCCGGCGCAGGCTGATCGACATGCTCCAGGCATGGTGTTCGCGCCACGCGCCGACCTTGCGCGGTCCGCTGCGGCGCGTCTTCTCCGGCTCCGCGGCGCGGCGGGGTTCGCGGACGGTGTTCATACCACCTCCGTGGCGGGGACATCGGCGACGAGCTTGCCGTGATCGAGCACCACCACGCGTTTCTTCATCCGCTTGATCAGCATGAGGTCATGGCTGGCGATGAGCACGGCGGTGCCCACCGCCTGGAATTCCGCGAACAGGGTCATGATCTCCATCGCCAGCTGCGGGTCGAGGTTGCCGGTGGGTTCGTCGGCGATGAGCACGGCGGGTTTCGCGACGATGGCGCGCGCGATGCCCACGCGCTGCTGCTCGCCGGTCGACAGCGCCTCGGGCAACTGCTTTTCGTAGCTGAGCAGGCCGACCTTCTCCAGCGCCGCACGCACCCGGCGGCCGCGATCGGCGGGGGCCACCCCGGCGATGATCAACGGCAGCTCCACGTTCGCGAAGACGCTGCGGTCGAGCAGCAGGCGATGGTCCTGGAAAACCATCCCGAGCTTGCGCCGCACCTTGGGAATGTCGCCGTGACGGACGGTATTGAGCTTCTGGCCGTCGAGGGTGACCACGCCGTTCGTGGGCCGCTCGATCATCGCCAGCAACTTCAGCAGCGTGCTCTTGCCGGCGCCGGAATGCCCGGTGACGAAGGCCATTTCGCCCGCGTCTACCTGGAAGGACACGTCGGTAAGGGCCTGGTGACCGCCCTCGTACCGTTTGCTCACCAGATCGAAACCGATCACCGCGTTACCCGTTGGCCCGTGAAGCCCCAGAGGATAAGGGATGTGCTGTCGGTTTTGCGGCCGGGCGGCCGAGGTGTTCATGTAGGAGCGCGCTCTGCGCGCGACAGCTTTTCGCGGAGAGCCACAGGTCCTGCTGCTCCTCGCGAAAAGCTGTCGCGCGCGGGGCGCGCTCCTACAAGGGCTCGGTCAGCGGCCGCCGAACAGGCGGCTGATGCGGCGCAGGAGGCCGACCTTTTCCTTGGCCGGGTGCGCAGCCGGCGCCGGGGTCGATGCCGGACGGCTGGCGGTGACCTGGCGCGACGGACGGCGGTTCGGGCCGGGCTGGCCGTCGGCGTGGCGCGGGGCGCCCTGCTTCGGGCTCTCGGCGCGTGCGGCGTTGCCGTTGGTCTGGCCGTTGTCGGCATTCTCGACACCTTCGCGGGCACCGCGGCCGCGGCCGCCGCGACGGCGGCGACGCTTCCCGGCCGCTCCGTCGGCGGCCATCGCTTCCGCGGCGGCAGGCAGTTCGGCGACGGTCTCGGCGACGACGACGGTCTTCATCGGCACTTCGGTCGACGGCGCGGCGCCGGCCGGACGATCGTCGCGCGGCGGGCGCGGCCGGCGCTCGCGGCTGCCGGCGCGATCGCCGGAACGCGGACCGCCGCGACCGTTACGGCTGCCGCGGGCACCCTTCTCCGGCGGCGCGCCGCGGGTGGGGATGTGACCGTCGTTGTCGTTCGGATCCTCGACCTCGTCCTGCACGCCGTCGGCGCGCGGGCGCGGTGCCGGCATCACCAGCATCTTGGCTTCGATCGAGGCGGTGGGAATCTTCTGGTTGATGTAGGCCTCGATGTCCGGCAGGCCCATCGCATAGAGGTCGCAGGCGAAGCTGATCGCGTCGCCCTCGGCACCCAGGCGCGCGGTACGGCCGATGCGGTGGACATAGTCCTCGGCGTCCTGCGGCAGGTCGTAGTTGAACACGTGGCTGACCGCAGGGATGTGCAGGCCGCGGGCGGCGACATCGGTGGCCACCAGCAGGTCGATCTGGCCTTCCTGGAAGCGCTGCAGCAGCTTCTGGCGCTTCACCTGCGGCACGTCGCCGGAGATGGCGCCGACGCGGAAATTGTGCCGCTTCAGGCGGTCGGTGATGCGCTCGGCGGCGGCCTTGGTGTTGACGAAGATGATGCTGCGCTCGGCCTTGCTCTCCTCGAGCAGGTTGAACAGCAGCGGCATCTTCTCTTCCTTCGAGGGGAAGTAGACCACCTGGCGGACGCGGTCGGCGGTGATGTTCTCCGTCTCCACCACCAGCTTCTCGGCCTCGTGCATGTGCTCGTAGGCCAGTTCCAGCACGCGGTGGCTCAGGGTGGCCGAGAACAGCAGGACCTGGCGCTTCTCGCGCGCAGGCAGGCGGCGGAAGATGAAGCGCACGTCCTTGATGAAGCCGAGGTCGAACATGCGGTCGGCTTCGTCGATGACCATGACCTCGACGCTGCCGAAACCGAACACGTCCTGCTTGTAGTAATCGAGCAGGCGGCCGGGCGTGGCGATGATGATGTCGCAGCCGTCGCGGAGTTGCTGGCGCTGCTTGTCGTAATCGACGCCGCCGTAGATCAGCGCGCTGCGCAGGCCGGTGGCCTTGCCGATGACCTGGAAGTCCTTCTCGATCTGGATGGCCAGTTCGCGGGTGGGCGCGATGACCAGGGCGCGCGGGTCGGAGTCCTTGCGATCCGGGTGGGCCGGATGCTTCAGCAGGCGGTCCATCAGCGCGACGAGGAAGGCGAAGGTCTTGCCGGTGCCGGTCTGGGCCTGGCCAGCCACGTCGCGTCCCGTGAGGGCGACGGGAAGCGTCAGCGCCTGGATGGGCGTGCAGCGGGTGATGCCGGCGGCGGCGAGACCTTGCTGGAGCAGCGGATGGAGGTCGAGGTTTTCGTAGAAGACGTCGGTGAGAACGGTTTGGGACATGTGGAATGAAGGGCCTGGAAACGCGCGCCGCGCTTGGCACGGCGCCGTCCCGGCGGCATGGGAGCCACGGGACAGGGAGGGTCCGGCCGGCGTCACGGGAGTGTCGGGAGCGGCCGGGTGCCATGCCGGCGGCCTGCGACGCGCCCGGCGCGCGATGGCCGGAGGCGATGGTGATCGCGCTCGAGGGTTCCCGCTGGCATAGGTGAACCGGCTCGAAAAACCGGTTCACCTATGTCAACGGAAACCACCCGCCGGCGACCTTGAATTGCTTGAATCGCGCCCCTAGTTGGGTTGGAATGAGGGCCGCCGGCTGCAATGGCCAAGACCTTCGGTTCCGGTTGGACCCGCGACATGGGGCTCCTTAGTGTAGCCGATGCTAGCGTCACGGTCGTCAACCCCCCTTTCACCCATTCCTTGGAGACCACGGTGAGCGACAAGATCACCCATACGAGCGACGCTGCGTTCCAGAAGGACGTCCTCGATTCCGACACGCCTGTCCTGCTCGACTTCTGGGCGGAGTGGTGCGGCCCCTGCAAGTCCATCGCTCCGGTGCTCGACCAGCTGGCCGACCAGTACGACGGCAAGCTCAAGGTCGTGAAGATCAACATCGACGAAAACCAGCAGACCCCGCGCAAGTTCGGCGTCCGCGGCATCCCGACCCTGATGGTGTTCAAGGGCGGCCAGGTCGAGGCCACGCAGATCGGCGCCGTCGGCAAGAGTCAGCTCGACCAGATGATCCAGAAGGCGATCTGATCGCCCTGCTCCACCCAGCCGCCGCGTGAGGCGCTTTACGCCGCGCCTCACGCGATGCTAGGCTCTAAGGTGTTCGCCGGGACCCTGCTTGTCCCCCTGCCGCGAACCCTCTCCCCTTCTTCTTCCAACGGCGCCCCGTGAGGTTTGCCCGTGTCCGATATCGAAACCAAAGATTCCATCGACGCCAAGGGCGCCGGCGACCAGCCTGCGACCGAACCGCGTCCGCGTACGCGCCGCAAGGCGCCGGCGGCCGAGGCCCCCGCGGTTGAGACGAGCGCTCCGCCGGCTCCCGCGAAAGCGGCGCCGGCTCCCGCTCCCTCCCCGGCCCCTCAGGCCGAACTGCAGCTCGGCAACCACCCACCCGCCCTTCCACCTCTGCCGCAGGCACAGCCGCAGCAGCAGTCCGAAGGACGCGAAGGCGGTCAGCCGCAGGGCCAGGGCCAGCAACCGGGTGGCGGCCAGCCGCCTCACCAGCAGAACCGCAATGACCGCAACGAGCGCGAAGGCCGTGGCCGCCGTCGTCGCAACGAGCGCAACCAGCAGCGCCAGGGTGGCGGTGGTGGTGGTCTGTCTCTTATACACATCTAAAAAAAAAAGGGGGGGGGGGGGGGGGGGGGGGGGGGGGGGGGGGGGGGG